>NZ_JBSGEZ010000042.1:0-70449 GCF_053603155.1 Nocardia sp. NPDC004260
ACCGCCGAAGTCGAATCCGCCCTCGTCGGACACCACACCGTCGCCGAAGCCGCCGTCGTCGGCGCCACCGACCCCACCACCGGCCAAGGCATCGTCGCCTTCGTCATCCTCACCGCCGAAGCCCAACCCACCGACACCCTCATCGACGACCTCAAAACCGAAGTCGCCCGCGAAATCAGCCCCATCGCCAAACCCCGCGAAATCCACATCGTCCCCGAACTCCCCAAAACCCGCAGCGGCAAAATCATGCGCCGCCTCCTACGCGACGTCGCCGAAGGACGCGAACTCGGCGACACCTCCACCCTCGTCGACCCGAAGGTGTTCGAATCGATCGCCCGCGGGTAACCACAAGGAACGGCGGACCCGGCCACAAACAGATGAGGGGGTCCGGGTCCGCCGCTCCGTCATACGGATCGAATCGGATCGGATCATGGATTGAACCGCCTGATCACTCTCTCCGTGAACAAGGCGAAGCGGAACCGGCGCAAGGCCGGCCGCGCCTTCGAGGGAGATGCGACCGACATGACATTCCACGAACAACTCCGCACCCGCCGCAGTGTGGTCGTCGCCGGTGCGGGCGTCGCCGCCGCGGCGGCGGTCACCGCCTGCACCGCCTATGGCAGGGGCGACGACGCTCCCGCGCCGCATGACGCCACCGCCGCGCAGACAGGCCGGCCCGTCGATGCGAACAGTCCCGCGAACGCGCTCGCCAAGACGGCCGACATCCCCGTCGGCGGCGGCGTGATCGTGGGCGACACCGTGGTGACCCAACCCAGCGCGGGCACCTTCGTCGGGCTCTCCTCGGTGTGCACGCACGCGGGGTGCAAGGTCGCGACGGTGTCCGGCGGCACCATCAACTGTGCCTGCCACGGCAGCAAGTTCGCGCTGGACGGCTCGGTGGCCCACGGCCCGGCGAGCAAACCACTCGCCCCGAAAGGCATCCGGGTCACCGGGGATTCGGTCGTCGCCGAATGAGCAGACCCGCCGGGATCAGGAACCGCCGAACCGCTCGGCCATCCGGCGGTCCATCTCGTCGGGCGGCACATCCTCCACGTGGGTGGCCACCGTCCATCGGTGCCCCCACGGATCCTCGAAGGCGCCACTGCGATCGCCGTAGAACTGGTCGGTCATCGGCGTGAGTTCCTTGGCGCCCGCGGACAACGCGGCGGCGAAAGCGGCGTCGGCGTCCTCGACGTACACATAGAGGTTGACGGGGGTGCCGCCGACCGTCTTCGGGTCGAGGAAGTCCATATCGGGCGCCGAATCGCCGAGCATGACGACGGAATTGCCGAACATCAGCTCACAATGCGCGATTCTGCCGTCCGGACCGGGCATCCGCATACGCTCGGTCGCACCGAAAATGTTTTTGTAGAAATCGATCGCCGCCGCGGCGCCGTCGACCGCGAGTCCGGGCGACACCACCGGATATCCATCGGGTACGGGTTTGACATCAGACATGGGAAACCTCCGGTCGAGGCGTTGTGTCGGATCATGCCGAGCCTATTCCGGCGACGGGCGCGATTCGGCCGGATCGCCGGAAATCATGGTCCGGCGACGCCCTGCAGCCTGCGCACCTGGGCCGCGGTCAGCGCGCTGAGCACACCCGGGTCCACCGCCTCCGGCGCGGTCACCGCGACCTGCACCAAGGTGCTTCCCACCTGAACGATCGCGACGGACGAGCGGAGGGTCAGGTCGTCACTGGTGGTGCGCACTTGGAAGGGCGCGGAGGCATCGCCCGCGGGCGGCTGGACGAGCCCGCCGACGCGGTAGTCCATCGGAATGTCGGAGCCGTCGGCCCCGGCATAGTGCGCGCAGCGACGCAGGATTTCCTGCACTTCCGAGAAAGCGGCCGCGACCGTGTCCGGTGGATAACTGGCCGCGTCTATATCGATGCTGGCGAAATTCGGCCCGGTGTACTGCGTGGACGCCCGCGCGAGCGCGCCGGAGCGTTGCGCACCGAGCGGCGCGAGCACTTTCACGCATTCGGCCGGATTCGTCGGCGAGGCGCCGGTAGCGCCTCCGCCGGTGTCGGCGGGCGGCGCGAGCGCGGTGAAACCGGCGGGCAGATCGCTGTCGGCGAGCAACAGCCCGCGCAGCCGAGCGGAATCGGTCTCGGGGGCGGCGGTCACCGGGGCCGCGGCCACGACCGGCCCGAGCGCGGGAAGCTCGGGCTGTCCTGGAGCGGCGTGGTCCCCCGAGCCGCATCCGGTGGCGACGACGAGGGGCGCGACCGCGGCCAGCAGTCCGCACGCACGGATCATTCGGTCCACGACACCTGCGTCTCGATCGCCTGCTGCAGCGTGCTGTCGCTGTGCGGATCGCGGTAGGCCTGGTGCCCGCCGACGGTGATCGACCCGGCCACCGGCAGCGGCAAGCCGAGATCCACCGTGATGGTGCCCGCGCCCTGCATGACGTAGTCGTCGATGTCCAGCGTGCCCGCGTTGTTGGGCAGGTTCCACACCGGCGACTTCGGCTTCTGGGTGACGTGCAGCTCGATGGTGAGCCGGTCACCGTCGCGTTTGCTCAGCGTCGCGGTGGTCACCTGGTCGAGCAGGACGCCGCCGCTGACCTCCTGGCGCACCGTCCAGACCGCGCCCTCGCCGACGGGCTGGTCGGGAAACGCGATCGAACGGTAGACGGCCTGGTAGAACGCCTGCTCCAGCGCGGCGCGCGCGGTGTTGGACGTGTCCGGCGCCGGCTCGAGCCGCAGTGCGGTGATCGCGCCCAGATCGCTGAGGTCGAAGCCCGCGTGCGAGCCGCCGATCTTGGTGAGCGCTTTGGCCAGCGTGGGATCGGGCGAGGTGACCGAGCCAAGGGTGAGATCGATGCCCTCCACGGTGGTCTCCGCGGTCATCGGAATGGTCAGCGCCGGGGTGGAGAAGTCGGGCTTGGGCTGCCCATCGATCTGCTGCTGGATGTGATGGGCCGTGTACAGCGTGACCCGCTGCACGGTGCCCGCCGGATACTCCGGCCGAAGCATCGCTCGGGGCTCGGCACCGGCCGATTCGACCGTGGTCACCGCGGCCGGAATCGGCACGGTCACTTCCTTGCCGATGCCGAGCGGCTCCGTTCCGTCGGCCTCACCGCTCGACTCGGCGCCGTCGCCGCAACCGACCCCGAAGGCCGAGAGCCCGAGCGCGAGCACCATGAGCAGCACGCCCGAGCGCGCGCTCCGGGCTAGGCTCGCGCTTCGTGCCAGGCGGGGGGAAGACAACACCGTCACGAGCAACAGGGTACGACCGATTCCTGAGTGTCAGCTGGGACATTCGACCGCGAACCGATCGGCGTGGCACGCGAACGCCGCGAGCGCGGGCCGGGGCAATCGGACGCGCGCACCGGACTCGATTCCGCTCGAGAGATGATGGTCGGTGTGAGTGACGACCGGCCGCCCGAGGAAAACCCAGCGAACACCGCCTACCCGACGACCGAGCCGGCTCCGCCGCAGCGGCTGCGTACGCTACTCGTCCTCGCCGCCGTCGTGCTCGGCCTGGATCTGCTCACCAAGACCCTCGCGGTCGCGAAACTGACGCCGGGTGATCCGGTACCGATCATCGGCGACGTCGCGCGCCTGAGCCTGGTGCGCAATCCCGGCGCGGCGTTCTCCATGGCCACCGGCATGACCTGGCTGCTGACCCTGGTGGCCGCCGCCGTCGTTATCGGCGTGGTGCGCATCGGCCGCACCCTGCGCTCGCTGTGGTGGGCGATCGGGCTCGGCATGGTGCTCGGCGGCGCGGTCGGCAATCTGGGCGACCGGCTGTTCCGCGCGCCCGGCCCGCTGCAGGGGCACGTGGTGGATTTCGTCGCGATCGGCTGGTGGCCGGTGTTCAACGTCGCGGACTCGGCCATCGTGTGCGGCGCGATCCTGCTGGTCGTGCTCACCGTGTTCGGCTTCGAACCGAACGGCACCCGGGTGGGCCACGGCAAGACCGGCGCGAGCGAGGGCAGCGCGGCATGAGGGAGACCAGGACCATGCCCGTCCCCGACGGGCTCGACGGCATGCGCGTCGACGCGGGCCTGTCCCGTCTGCTCGGCCTGTCCCGCACCGCGGTGGCCACGCTGGCCGAGGAGGGCTCGGTGCAGCTCGACGGCGTCGCCGCGGGCAAATCCGACCGGCTCACCGCGGGAGCCTGGCTGGAGGTGGTCTTCCCGGAGCCGAAGCGGGAGCTGACCATCGAGGCCGAACCGGTGGAAGGCATGAAGATCCTCTACGCCGACGACGACATCGTCGCGGTCGACAAGCCGGTCGGCGTGGCCGCGCACACCGGCGTCGGCTGGAGCGGCCCGACCGTCGTCGGCGGACTCGCCGCCGCCGGATACCGCATCTCCACCTCGGGCGCCCACGAGCGGCAGGGCATCGTGCACCGCCTGGACGTCGGCACCTCCGGCGTGATGGTGGTCGCACAGTCCGAGCACGCGTACACGGTGCTCAAGCGCGCGTTCAAGCAGCGCACCGTCGACAAGCGGTATCACGCCCTGGTGCAGGGGCATCCGGACCCCAGCAGCGGCACCATCGACGCCCCGATCGGGCGGGCCCGCGGCAACGACTGGAAGTTCGCCGTCACCGCCGACGGTCGTCCCAGCGTCACGCACTACGACACGGTCGAGGCGTTCCATTCGGCCAGCCTCCTCGACATCCACCTGGAGACCGGCCGTACCCATCAGATCCGCGTGCATTTCTCCGCGATCCGCCACCCGTGCTGCGGTGATCTCACCTACGGCGCCGACCCGCGCCTGGCCGAGCGGCTCGGGCTGCAACGGCAGTGGCTGCACGCCCGGTCGCTGGGGTTCCAGCACCCCGCCGACGGCCGCTACCTGGAGATCACCAGCGAATATCCGGACGACCTGAAACACGCGCTCGACGTCCTGCGCGATGCCTGACCCGCGGGTGCCGCCGTGGCGCGGGATCTTGCTCGGCGCGGCGGCCGTCGCGCTGATCGCGCTGATCTTCGCCCTCGGCGCGCTGCAACCGCCGTACCTCGCCCCGGTGTCCACCGACCGGCTCGGACCCGACCACGGCGAGCAGGTCGCGGATTACCTCGCCCGGTCTCGTGACTCGCTGAACGCGGGCGGCGACGAACCGCGCTGGGCGCTGGTGTCGTTCGCCGAACCCATGGCGCCCGGCGAGATTCCGCAACACACCGACGGATTGCGGATCGCGCAGGTGCTCTACCGGGTGCCCGCGCCCGGCGTGCAGACGCCGCTGGTGGCCGTGCCGGTACCGGAAGGTGTTCAGGCGGCAGTGGATTCGGCGTCGTACGCGGCCTGGCTGCTTCCCCGCCCCACCGACGACCGCTCCGCCCGCGTGGTCGCGTTCTCGGCCGCACGACTGCGCAGCGGCTGCGGCTGCGTCGTCGGGCTCGTCGTGCGTGGCACCCCGGCGCGACTGCGAAACCTGGCCGGGCACAACGGTATCCGCGCGGTCCAGGCACTGCCCGCCGACGCGGTGGCGGGAAGCTTCGCGGTGGCCCCGCTGCTGCCCGACCACCGCGACGTCGTCCTGCCCGGCCCCGACGACGGACCGGTTCCGGAGCCGTGAGCGGCCGGAGCTAGTCCGGCAGGGTGACGACGCCGTCGAGGTAGCGGCGGCACCGTCCGAACAACAGCACGCGGTCGCCGGTCAGTTCGCAGCGCAAGCTTCCGCCGCGGCGGGACAGCTGCCTGGCGTGCAGTTCGGTGCGGCCGAGCCGCTCGCTCCACAGCGGAACCAGCTGCGCGTGCGCGGACCCGGTCACCGGGTCCTCCGGGACGCCCACGGCCGGGGCGAAGACCCGGGAGACGAAGTCGACCGAATCGCCGGGCGCGGTGACGATCGCGGCGCGCGGCAGCGCGGGGAACGCCGCCAGCACGGGCGCGGCATCGCGCACCTCCTGTTCGGTCGCCACGACGATCACCTCGTCGGTGCCGGAATACGCGCCCACCGGACGCACCCCGAGCGCCGCGACGAGCGCCGGATCGGGCTGCACCGGAATGCTCGGCACGGCAGGCAGGTCGAGGACGAACTCGTCGTCATCGGTGCGGTCGACGTGCAGCCAGCCGCTGCGCGTGTAGAAGCTCACCCGGTCCTCACCGGGGTGCATGTCGGCCAGGATCTGCGCGGCGCTGGCGAGAGTGGCGTGCCCGCAGAGCGCGACCTCCACCCTCGGGGTGAACCACCGGAGGTGGAAGGCGGGCCACTCGCCCGGCGGCACGCCCGCCTCTGGAGGTAACCGCGAGGTATAGAACGCGGTCTCGGCGAGGTTGTTCTCCTCGGCCAGCTGTTGCAGCAACGCATCCGGCAGCCACGACGGGAGCGGCATCACCGCGGCCGGGTTGCCCGAGAACGGTGCGTCGGCGAACGCGTCGATCTGGTGCAGCAGTACCTCCATAATCTCCAGAAGGTACTCCAAGTCTGAATGGCCGCTTCGCACAAGGCTTCTCGTGGCGCGGCGAGTCAGGCGTCCAGTCTGTCAGCCGGCTCCGCCGGGCGAGCTGGGCAGCAGTTGCCGCTTCTCGCCGCGCAGCGCCGCGCTCACCCACCAGGCCGCCTCGACGAGCACGATCCCGACCACGCCGCACACCACCGCCGCGCCGGTGAGCGCGAGGTTGGAGGGGTCGAGTTTGAAGAACTCGCGGGTGAACGGAACGGTGAACAGGAACACGTACGCCGCCACCGACACCGCGATCAGCATCACCTTCCACCACACGTACGGCCGCGCGACGATGGCGAGCACCCACACCGCGATCATGATCAATGTGATGAGCGCAGTGGTGCCCGCCTGGACCTTCTGCTCCTCGGTGGCGTGCGGCCCGGCGTAGGCGATCAGGTACGAGACGAAGGTGGCCGCGCCGATCACCACGCCCGACGGGATGGCCAACCGCATGACGCGCCCCACGAAACCCGTGCGGGCACGCTCGTTGTTGGGCGCGAGCGAAAGGATGAACGCCGGAATGCCGATGGTGAACCAGGCCGCGATCGTGACGTGGCGCGGCAGGAACGGGTAGCCGATGGGCTCGTAGTCGAAGATCTGTGAGCCGATACCGGCCATGCCGACCAGGAAGGCGAGCAGCACGGAATACACGGTCTTGGTGAGGAACAGATTCGAGACCCGCTCGATGTTGCCGATCACCCGGCGTCCCTCGCCGACCACGTACGGCAGCGTGGCGAACTTGTTGTCCAGCAGCACGATCTGCGCCACCGCCCTGGTCGCCGGACTGCCCGAGCCCATCGCCACGCCGATGTCCGAATCCTTCAAGGCGAGTACGTCGTTCACACCGTCGCCGGTCATGGCCACCGTGTGCCCGCGCGACTGCAACGCCGACACCATGGCGCGCTTCTGATCCGGGCGTACCCGGCCGAAGGTGGTGTTGCCGTCCAGCACGGCGGCCAATTCCTCGCCGTCCCGCGGCAGCTCCCGCGCGTCGATCGGGTGGTCACCGCCCGGCAGATCGAGCGAGGAGGCCACCGCGCCGACCGACACCGCGTTGTCGCCGGAGATGACCTTGATCGAGACGCTCTGGCTCGCGAAGTAGTCGAGTGTGTCGCGCGCATCGGGCCGGACCTTCTGCTCCAGCACGACCAAGGCGGCGGGTCGCACGCCCCCTGGGGCGTCCGCAGCGTCCACCGGACGGTCGCCGCGCGCAAGCAACAGCACGCGCAGACCGGATGCGCCGAGTTCCTCCGCGACCCGCGCGTCCGCGGATCCCGGGTCGAGCAGCACGTCCGGCGCGCCGAGCAGCCAGTCGCCGTGCTCGCCGTAGGAGCAACCGCTCCACTTCTTGGCGGAGGAGAACGGCGCGACGGCGGTGCGCTGCCAGCCGGGACCGTCCGGCAGAGCCTCGGCGATCGCCTGCACGCTCGCATTCGGGCGCGGGTCGTCGGCCGCGAGCGCGGCCAGCGCGGTGCGTACCTCGGTGTCGTCGAAGGTGTCCAGCGTCTTCAGGTCCGACAGCCGCATGCCGTTCTCGGTCAGCGTGCCGGTCTTGTCCGCGCAGACCACGTCGACGCGGGCCAGCCCCTCGATCGCGGGCAACTCCTGCACCAGGCACTGGCGCCTGCCCAGCCGCACCACGCCGACCGCGAACGCGATCGACGTCATCAGCACCAGCCCCTCGGGCACCATCGGCACCAGCGCGGCCACCATGCCGGTGAGCGCGGGCCGCCACGACTCCTTGCTGGAGACCAGCTGGTTGTAGATGCTCAGCAGTCCGGCGGGAATCAGCAGGTAGGTGATGAACTTCAGGATCTTGTCGATGCCGCTGCGCAGTTCGGAGTGCACCAGCGTGAACTTGCTCGCCTCCTCGGCCAGCCGCGCCGCGTAGGCGTCCCGGCCGACCTTGGTGGCGCGGTAGGCGCCGGACCCGGACACCACATAACTACCCGACATCACCGTGGCGCCGACCGCCTTCTCGATCGAGTCCGCCTCGCCGGTGAGCAACGACTCGTCCACCTCGAGCTGCGCGGACTCCTCGACCGTGCCGTCCACCACGATCTGGTCGCCGGGACCGAGCTCGATCAGGTCGTCGAGCACCACCTCGCGCGGCGCGATCTCGACGGCCCTGCCGTCCCGGCGGACGGTCGGCTTGGCCTGGCTGACGATGGCCAGCTGGTCCAGGGTGCGCTTGGCGCGGATCTCCTGGATGATGCCGACCGCGCTGTTGGCGACGATCAGCAGGCCGAACATGCCGTCGATGATCGATCCGGTGGCCAGCACCAGCACGAACAGGACGCCGAGGATGGCGTTGATCCTGGTGAAGACGTTCGCGCGCACGATGTCGCGAACCGAACGGCTCGCGCGATCCGGGACGTCGTTGGTCAGTCCGTCGTGACGACGTTGCTCGACCTCGGTCGCGGTGAGTCCGGTCGCGCCCGATGCCTGCACGGTAATCGACATGACCGCAAGGCTACGGGACAACTACGTTCGTCATCGTGCGGCGAAGCAGGTCCATCCCCGGTGTAGCGTTCGGAGCGAGCGCGTACTTCTTGTGGGGACTTTTCCCCGCGTTCTTCGGGCTGCTGGCGTTCGCCAGTCCGGGTGAAGTGGTGGCGCAGCGGATCGTCTGGACGCTGGTGGTCGTGCTCGCGGTGCTCGCCGTCAGCGGCCGGATTCGCGAGCTGCGCGGCATCGAGGGCCGCGTCTGGCGGCTGGCGGCCGTCGCCTCCGCCGCGATCGCGCTCAACTGGGGCGTGTACGTCTACGGGGTCACCTCGGGTCACGTCGTGGAGTGCGCGCTCGGGTATTTCATCAACCCGCTGGTCACCGTCGCGTTCGGTGTGGTGCTCTTTCGTGAGCGGCTGACCGGCGCCCAATGGGCCGCCCTTGGGCTCGGCGCGGGCGCGGTGGCCGTGCTCACGGTCGACTACGGCAGACCGCCGATCATCGCCTTGGCCCTGGCCTGCTCTTTCGCCACCTACGGCTTGGTGAAAAAGGTGATCCCGCTGGACGCGCTGCGCGGCATCGCCGCCGAGGGCGTCGTGGCCGCGCCCTTCGCGCTGGCGTTCGCGATCGCGCTCGCGGTCACCGGGCACAGCGAATTCGCCTCCGGCCCCGCGCATACCGCCCTGATGGTGGCCACTGGACCGGTCACCCTGGTTCCGCTACTGCTGTTCGCCGTCGCGGCCCAGCGCGTCGCGTTGTCCACCATGGGCCTGCTGCAATACCTCACCCCCGCGCTCCAGATGGCCTGGGGCGTCGCGGTCGCGCACGAGCCGATGCCCGCCTCCCGTTGGGCCGGTTTCGCCCTCATCTGGGCGGCGCTGGCGATATTCACCACCGACGCCCTGCTACGAACCCGTCGCGCGCGGCGCACATCGCGCCATGTCACCAGCGAATCCAGCTCACACGCGAGCGAAACACGGTCCGCACCCTGAGCTTCCCGCTTTCCGACGACTCGAGTTCGTCGGAATTGGTCGCGAAGGTGTCGGATCCGACACTTCTGCGGGCTTCGCCTTCTCCGTAGCGTCGATGTATGACCGCGCCCAGACCCCTTCGCGCCCGCACCGACCCGGGGCGGCCACCGGCTGAGAAGACACCCGACCTGCTCGGTATGACCGGACGGGAGATCTTGCAGGGGACACTCGACGGACGATTCCCGGGTGCGCCGATTCTGAGCACGCTCGGTTTCCGGCTGGCCCAGGTCGGCGATGGCACCGTGGTTTTCGAGGGCGAGCCGGGAGACCAACTGCTCGACCCGGCGGGCGGGGTGTACGGCGGCTTCGTGGCGACGGTGCTCGAAGCGGCCCTCGGCTCGGCGGTGCTGACGCGACTGGCGGGCGGGACGCGCTCCACCTCGGTCAAGATCGGTATCGACATCCACCGTGCCGTGCGCAGCGATACGCGCACGCTGCGCTGCGAAGGCACCGCGATCCATGTCGGCACCACGACGGCCAGCGCGGAGGCCCGCCTGATCGGCGCCGAAGACGGCGAGCTGTACGCGCACGCCACCTCGATGTACGCGATTCTGCGCATGCTCTGACCTGCGCTACTACCAAATACGGCAGCGCATTTCGCGCGACGACGGGCCGGCGCCGCGAAACGCGACGACCGGCCCGTCGAGTGAACTCAGCTGCAGGCCGCCGACTGCTGACCGAGGTTGGTCAGCATGGTGCAGGCCCAGGTCTTCTGGATCTTCCACTTGCCGTTGTCGGCGACGAACGGCACGTCGACGATGTTCTCCTGGCCGTTGAGGATGAACTTGGCCTTCGCGTTCACGCTGTCGCCGAAGGAGGTGACGTCGGTGACCACGATCTTCACGTCGGCACCGGCCGCGGCCTGCGACAGGCGGTCCGGCAGCGTCGGATCGGCCTCGGCGCCCTGGACGTTGTCCAGCTTCTCGGAGGCGGGCACCGACGGGTCGAGCGCACGGGCCAGGGCGGTGTTCAGCTCCGCGGGGGTCGGGACCGGCGGCAGGTTCGCGCTCGCGGTCGCCGACGCCTTGGCGCTGGTCGACGTCTTGGCGGCGGGCTTGCTGTCCTTGTCGTCGCCACCACAGGCGGTCAGGCCAAGCGCGGCGACGATGGCCAGTCCGGCGATCGCGATGCGTCCAGTCTTACGAAGCTTCAACTGCTCGTCCTTTGCGTTCGAGAGGTCCGTGTCGTGTTCCACCATGGCAGCCGCCCCCGAACCGGCGGCGCTGCACGAGGTCCCAGGCTACCGGCCCCGGGTGGCGTCACCCGGATCCACACCGGACCGGCGATGGTCGTCGGCAGCGAACGTACGCGTCCGGCCCGGCGATGTCGAGCCGCGGGCCCGGCCGTCACAGCAGACTGTCCAGCGGATCGGCACGGGTGAGGGCGGCATCGTCGGCGGCGAAGGTGCGCGCGGGACCCGGGCCGGTGGAACGGGTTTCGAAGCGGACGGTCACCACGCCGAGCCCGGCGCCCTGCACCCAGCCGTGACCGTGCTCGGGATGCGACACATCCATGCCGGGATGCCAGAGGGCGACCGGCAGGACCGGCGCGATGCCAGCGGCATCGCCGAGGTCGGCGGCGGTCGGCTCGGGATCCGTTGGCACCGAGGCGATCTCGGCGACCGGAGCGCGATCCAGTTCGGGGAACAGGGATTCCTGACGGACGGTCGACAGACCGCCGTAGCCGACGCCGACGAGGCGGATCGGGCCCAGCTCCCGCGGGTCGAGCGCCGACCGCTGCGCGGCGGCGGCGAGAGTGGCCAGGTCCTCGGTGGCGTAGGGCAGGGTGTAGGAGCGGGTGACGATGCTCATATCGGACTTCTTCAATTTGAGCACCACCGTGCGCGCGGCGCGCCCGTCACCGGTCAGGCGCCGGTGCGCCGCGGCGGCCATGTCCTCGATGGCCGGACGCAGTTGCTCGAGGCTGACGATGTCGGTTTCGTAGGTAGTCTCGGCGCTGATCTGCTTCGCCTCGGTGCGTTCGGCGACCGGACGGTCATCGATGCCGCGCGCCAGCCGGTGCAGCGCGGCGCCGACGCTGCCGCCGAGAATCGACATCGCCTCCGATTCCGGCAGCGCGGCGAAGGCGCCCACGGTCTCGATGCCCAGCGAGCGCAACCGGCTCTCCGCGACCGGGCCGATCCCCCACAGCTTGCGCACCGGCAGACCCGCCAGCAGTCGCGGCTGCTCGACCGGCGAGATCACCCGGATCCCATCGGGTTTGGCCAAGCCGGAGGCGATCTTGGCCAGCTGTTTTCCGGTGCCGGCGCCCACCGAGGCGGTCAACCCGGTCCGTTCCCGCACCACCGCGCGCAAGTCCGCGCAGAACGCGTGCACCTGGGCGACCGTGGCGCCGGCCAGCTCGGCCGGTTCGCCGAACGCCTCGTCGAACGACAGCGTCTCCAGCACCGGGATCCGGCTGCGCAACGCGTCGAAGACCTGCCCGCTCACCACGCCGTAGACGGCGCCGCGCGGCGGCACCACCACCGCGGTGACGCCGACCAACCGGCGCGCCTGATGCATCGGCATCGCCGACCGGGCCCCGAACACGCGCGCCTCGTAACTGGCTCCGGCGACGACGCCGCGCCCGCCGGTCCCGCCGACCAGCACCGGCCTGCCCCGCAGTGTCGGCCGGGTCAGCTGCTCGACCGAGGCGAAGAACGCGTCCATGTCGATGTGCAGAACCCAGCGACGAGCGGCGCTGTCCGCGTCGGTGAGCACCGGCGCCCGCCGACCCGCCGCGCTTTCGGCGCGGGTGGTCCCGACCCCGGTCGAGGGCGCGACCGAGCGCTCGACGCTCGGCTTCTCGGTACGCACGGCTGCAATGTACGCCCGTCCACCGACAGTTCGGAGCAGGCGGTGACGCTGTCAGGTGGCTGTGCGCTAGCTGCTGGTTACCTGCCGGTATCGGGGCCGCCTCCGTCTGGCCCCCCGGCGATCATCTGCCCCCGCCGCGACGGCTGTGATCTGCGCTTTTCCGTGCCGGAACAAGGACCGGGCGGTCTCGAAATAACCGCCGACGTGCCGTGGGGACGGGGCCTCACCCACGGTCCGATATGTGATGATCGGACCCATGAATATCCGCAAGGCCGTCATCCCGGCCGCCGGTATCGGCTCCCGGCTGCTTCCGCTGACCAAGGCCATCCCCAAGGAGATGCTGCCGGTCGGCGACAAGCCGGTGATCGAGCACACGGTCCGCGAGCTGGTCGCTTCGGGCATCACCGACATCACCATCGTGGTCAGCAGCGGAAAATCACTGATCCAGGACCATTTCCGACCCAATCCCGCGCTGGTCGCCCAGCTGCGCGCGGACGGCAAGACCGCCTTCGCCGACGCCGTCGAGGAGGTCGGCGAGCTGTCCCGGCTCGGCCACATCACCTACCTCGACCAGCACGGGCCGTACGGCAACGGCACCCCGGTGCTCAACGCCGCCCGCAACCTCGGCGACGAGCCCATGCTGGTGCTGTGGCCGGACGACGTGTTCGTCGCCGAGGTGCCCCGAGCTCAGCAGCTCATCGACGCCTATGAGGCCACCGGAGCCCCCGTCCTCGCGCTGATGCCGATGGATCCCGCCGAGTCGCAGCGCTACGGCGTGCCGGTGGTCGCCGACGACCACGGCAACGGCCTGCTGCGCATCACCGGCCTGCGCGAGAAGCCGAAGCCGAAGGACGCGCCGTCGTCCTTCGCCGCGATCGGCGGCTACGTCGTCACCCCCGGCATCATCGAAGAACTGCGCAGGCAGACCGAAGCGTGGTACGAACACCGCACCGGCGAGGTGTACCTCACCGACGCGATCAACGTGCACGCGGCGAACAGTCCGGTCTTCGGCCAAGTGATCCGCGGCCGGTGGTACGACACCGGTAACCCGGCCGACTACCTGGTGGCGCAATTCGCCTCGGCGCTGGCCCATCAGCAGTACGGACCGCTGCTGCGCACCCTCGCCGACGGTCTCGGCGACTAGCGCACATCCGGGCCATATCGCGGCTCCCGCACACCGGACGGTGACCGCAGTGGCTCCCGGCGGCGGCACACCGGCCCGGTTCCACGCGGCTGGCACCGCTCCGACCGGTGGGCCGGGCGCCCATGACGTTCGGCCGAGTCACCACGGCCCCGACCCGAATTCTCGGGTCGGGGCCGTTTCAGCGCCGGAGTAACCGCGCTCGGTGCGCTCAGAAGCGACGGATGGCGTAGATGTCGAATTCGTCCAGCGGCGTGAAGCCGACCGGCACGCCCTGACCGTACGCGTTGAGCACCCGGCCGTTTCCTGCGTAGATACCGACGTGCGAGCCATCGCTGTTCAGCACGATCACGTCGCCGAGCGACAGCGAGCCCCGCGGGACGGGCGCGCCCACCTTCGCCTGCTGCCAAGTGGTCCGTGGAAGGCTCACGCCGACCTGACGGTACGCCCACTGCACGAGGCCCGAGCAGTCCCAACTGTCGGGGCCGGTCCCACCCCATTCGTAAGGCTTGCCGATCTGCGTCGTCGCCGCTGCCAGCGCGCCGACGCCGAACACACTGGGTATCGGCAGGTCGGCCGAGCCGCTGGCGCTGCCGGACGAGGAACTGCCGCTGCCCGCCGAGCCGAACGACGCGCTGCCCGGCCCGCTGCCGGAGGCGCTGCCGGTGTCGGCCCAGGTGGGTCCGGCGAACAGGAGGATCGCGATGATCGAGAGCAGGAATCCGAGTGCGATGCGGTGCAACGATTTTCTCGGCACGTGCTCGCCCCTTCCATGGGCGCGGTTGACTGGCCGCCGATCGGCAGCCTGGCTAATACATGGCATCAGCAGCGGCCTCCGATGCGGAGCCGCGGCCACCCGCGCCGGTCACATTCCCAGCACGGCCAAATTCCAAGTAGGACACGCCAAAAAGAGAAACCGCCGCCCCGGAGATCACCTGGGTAACAGCAGCGACACCGCAGATTGTGCCTGGGATATCGGTGAATTGTCGGGAATCAGCAAATTCTCAGCATGTGATCTAAATCACTGAATTGCGCCGTAAAGGCGAGGTTTGAGATCGAAGAACCCCGCATCGGGTTGCCAGCGGGTCGCGCGCGGTACGCGGCGGCCGGGTAAGCGACCCGGGGCGTCGGCGACCGAAGCGACCGCGCCCAGACCTGTCCGGCCCCGGCGAGAACATCGAGCGGATCGACTTCGGCAGGCTCGGATCGCTGCCGTCGATCGGCTCGGCAAACGGCACGAAAGGCCGCTCGGAACAGCAACCGGGGCGGGACCTTTCGGTCCCGCCCCGGCTCTGAACCCGGCGCTCAGGCCTTGGCGATCTGCGCCCGCACTCCGCCGACCAGATCGGCGGCCTCCGCTCCGGCGTCGCCGAAGGTCAGCGTCGTGGCGAGGATCTCCCCCGCGATCAGGTCACGGTGCGTCTCGGCCCACGCGGCCCGGTCCGCCGGGACGTCCAGGACCACGGTGATGCGGTCGGACACGTCCAGCCCGGCGGACTTCCTGGTCTCCTGAAGGTCGCGGATCAGGTCCCGCGCCCAGCCCTCGGCCTCCAGCTCCTCGGTGACCACCGAATTCAGCACCACGAGACCCGCGTTGCCGGGCAGCGCCGCGGTCGACTCGGGCTCGGCCGCGACGAGACGCTGGGTGTACTCCTCCGGCAGCAGGGCGATTCCGGCCGCACGGACCGTGCCGTCGGCGTCCTCGGCCCAGTCACCGGCCTTCACCGCCTTGATCACCGCCTGCACGTCCTTGCCCAGCCGCGGCCCCGCGGCGCGGGCGTTGACCACCAGCTCGAACCGGCCGTGCGCGTCCACGTCGGTGGTCAGGTCGACCTTCTTGACGTTGACCTCGTCGGCGACGATGTCGGCGAACGGCGCCAGCCGCTCGGCGTCGGCCGCGGCGATGGTGACCTCGGCCAGCGGCAGCCGTACCCGCAGGTTCTGCGCCTTGCGCAGGCTCAGCACCGTCGAGCACACCAGGCGCACCTCGTCCATGGCGGCGACCAGCTCCGGATCGTCCGGCAGCTCGCCCTCCTCCGGCCAGTCGGCCAGGTGCACCGAGTCACCGCCGGTCAACCCGCGCCAGATCACCTCGGTGATCAGCGGCAGCAGCGGCGCGGCCAGCCGGGTGACCACCTCGAGCACCGTGTGCAGGGTGTCCACCGCGTCGCGGTCCTCGCTCCAGAATCGCGAGCGGGAGCGCCGCACGTACCAGTTGGTCAGCGCGTCGGCGAACGAGCGCAGCTCATCGCAGGCGCCCGCGATGTCGTAGGTATCCAGCGCCTCGGTGATGACATCCCTGGTTCGCGCCAGCTTCGCCAGGATGTATCGGTCCAGCACGTGCGGCGAATCCGTGCGCCACACACCGGGCTTCGACGCGTACAGCTGCAGGAACGTCCACGCGTTCCACAGCGGTCGCAGCGCGTGACTCACGCCCTCGCGGATGCCGCGCTCGGTGACGATGAGATTGCCGCCGCGCAGGATCGGCGAACTCATCAGGAACCAGCGCATCGCGTCCGAGCCATCCCGGTCGAACACCTCGTTGACGTCCGGGTAATTGCCCTTGGACTTGCTCATCTTCAGGCCGTCGTCGCCGAGCACGATGCCGTGCGCCGCGACGGTCTTGAACGCCGGACTGTCGAACAGAGCCGTCGCCAGCACGTGCAGCGTGTAGAACCAGCCGCGGGTCTGGCCGTTGTACTCGACGATGAAATCGCCCGGGAAGTGGCTGTCGAACCACTCTTTGTTCTCGAACGGATAGTGCACCTGGGCATACGGCATCGAGCCGGACTCGAACCAGCAGTCCAGCACCTCCGGCACCCGGCGCATGGTCGAGCGGCCCGTCGGGTCATCGGGATTCGGCCGGGTGAGCTCGTCGATCATCGGGCGGTGCAGATCGGCCGGGCGCACACCGAAGTCGCGCTCCAGCTCGTCCAGCGAGCCGTACACGTCGACGCGCGGGTAGGCCGGATCGTCGGATACCCACACGGGGATCGGGCTGCCCCAGTAGCGATTGCGGCTGATGTTCCAGTCGCGCGCGCCTTCCAGCCACTTGCCGAACTGGCCGTCGCGGATGTGCTCGGGCACCCAGGTGATCTGTTTGTTCAGCTCCACCATGCGGTCGCGGAATTTGGTCACCGCGACGAACCAGGACGGCACGGCCATGTAGATCAGCGGCTGACCGGAGCGCCAGCTGTGCGGGTAGGAGTGCTCGATCGTCTCGTGCCGCAACAGCTTTCCCGCAGCCTTGAGGTCCTTGATGATCACCGGATTCGCGTCGAACACCATCAGGCCCTCGTACGGCGGAACCATCGAGGTGAACCTGCCGCCCGGGTCCAGCGGCTGCACCAGCTCGATGCCGTGCGCGGAGGCGACGTCCATGTCCTCCTCACCGAAGGCGGGTGCGAGATGCACGATGCCGGTGCCGGAGTCGGTGGTCACGTAGTCGGCGGTGAGCACGCGGTGGGCGTGGGGATGACCGAGGAAGAAGTCGAACGGCGGCGCGTAGGACAGATCCGCCAGCGCCGCGCCGTCGAACTCGGCGAGCACCTCCGGCTCCGCGCCGAACTCCCGCGCGTAGTGCGAAACCCGTTCGGCAGCAAGCACATAGCGTTTTCCGTCGGCCGCGCGCAGGTGCACGTAGCGCACGTCGGGATGCACCGCTATCGCCAAGTTGGACGGCAGCGTCCACGGCGTCGTGGTCCAGATCAGCGCGTTGGCGCCGTCGAGTTCGTGCAGCGGATGATCCGCGGGCACGCGCAACGCCATGTCGACGGTGACCGCCGGGTCCTGGCGCATCTTGTAGGCGTCGTCGAGACGGGTTTCCTGATTCGACAGCGGCGTCTGCTCGTACCAGCTGTAGGGCAGCACCCGGAAGCCCTGATAGATGAGCCCTTTGTCGTACAGCGATTTGAACGCCCACATCACCGACTCCATGAAGTCGGTGTCCAGCGTCTTGTAGTCGTTGTCGAAGTCGACCCAGCGAGCCTGGCGGGTCACGTAGTCGCGCCATTCCCCGGTGTAGCGCAGCACCGATGTTTTGCAGGCCGCGTTGAATTCCGCGAGTCCCATCGCGTCGATCTGTGATTTGTCCGTGATACCGAGCTGCTTTTCGGCTTCGATTTCCGCGGGCAATCCGTGACAGTCCCAGCCGAATCGCCGGTCGACCCGCTTGCCGCGCATCGTCTGGAAACGCGGGACGAGATCTTTGACGTATCCGGTGAGCAAATGTCCGTAATGCGGCAGACCGTTGGCAAAGGGCGGCCCGTCATAGAAGACGAATTCGGCTGCGCCGGAACGGTTTTCGATGCTCGCGCGGAAGGTGTCGGCGGCCGCCCACGCGTCGAGCACGCGGCGCTCCATCTCGGGGAACGACGCCCCGCTGCCGACGCTCAGGTCGACGCGCGGGTACGCGCTGTTGCTGGAAGTCTGGTCCGCCATCGCGGATACGTCTCCTCGTGCCGAGTCGTTGGCACGGGGACGATGACGGCGCCCGGTGCGCCGAAACCGCGGTACCACCCCGCTTGTCCGGCGTGGCGACACCGGACCTCTCATTCGCGAGCTGTGACGGGCTCACCCGTTCGGTTCTACTGAGCGCCCGGCCCGCAGGCCGTGCCGCCGTTCTTCCGAAGGCTCCCCGGTGATGGCCGGATCGACGCCGCATTCATGTTTGATTCTAGCCGGAGCGGTCAACTCACTTTGTCAGGCAGGTCAGCGTTTGGCATGACGACCAGGAGGCGGCGGGGAATCACTCTCCGGACTCCGCATGGACAAAGCACTCACCAACAAGAGCATCGCGCCGATGACGCACACCACGATGCAGCCCCACGCCCAGATCACCGATCCGGTGGTGAGCGCGGCCACGAGCAGGGCGAAGCCGATCGCGGCAAGGACGAGTGTCAAGACGAGCATGGTGACCCCCAAGGCATGCCGGGCGGCTCGACAGTTCCTCTAAACGGTATGCGAACTGCTGCGCTTGGGCGCGGCGCGCTACTTGCCGCCCTTGGCGAATGACGCCGGCGCGAGGTTGTTCGCCGTGTTGGCATCCACGAAGGCTTCGCCGCCGTCGACCGGAACGGCCGAGCCACGGTTCTCCAGCTCCTCCAGCTGCGACTCCAGGTACGACTTCAACCGCACCCGGTACTCCCGCTCGAACGTCTTGAGCTGCTCGATCCGGCTCTCCAGCACACTGCGCTGCTGGGTGATGGTCGCCATGATCTCGGTGTGCTTGCGCTCGGCGTCCGCCTGCAGCGCGTCGGCCTTCTCCTTGGCCTGCCGCAGCTGGCTGTCCGAACGACTCTGCGCGTCGGTCAGCATCGCGTCCGACTTCTGACGGGCGTCGGCGATCATGGCCTCCGACCGCGTCCTGGCGTCGCCGACCAGTCGCTCGGAATTCGCCCTGGCATTCGACAGCAAGCTCTCCGCCTCGCTCTTGGCGTCGCTGGTCAGCCGATCCGCCATCTCCTGGGCGAGGCTGAGCACCTTGGCGGCCTGCAGGTTCGCGTCCGCGCCCGGCGCGTCCTTGGCCACCGGCGCGGCGGGCATCGGCGCGGGCGGGGCGACGGGAACCGGGGGCTTGATCGGTTCCGGCTGCGGCGGCGGGGCCTGCGGAATCGGCGGTTTCGGACTGTTCACTCCGGCCGGGCCACGGTTCTTCTTGGCGTCGGCCAATTCCGCGTCGAGTTCGGCGACCCGCTGGCGCAGATCGGCGTTCTCCTCGATCAGACGCGAGAGCTCCTGCTCCACCAGATCCAGGAACGCGTCGACTTCATCCTCGTTGTAGCCGCGCTTCCCGATCGGCGGTTTGCTGAACGCGACGTTGTGCACATCGGCTGGGGTCAGCGGCATGGAAGGATCCCTTCACGCGTCTTTTGGAGATCTAGCAGATCTAGCAAGCTGTCTTCACGGCCCATTCTGTCACACCGGAGCTACCGGCTGCCCGAGCCTGCCCACGATCGACATCAGGATGAAGACGATGAAAAGCAGGACCATTATCGACAGATCCAGGCGAATTCCGCCCAGTGACACCGGAGGTATCAAGCGCCTGAGCAGTTTCACCGGAGGATCGGTGATCGTGAAGATCACCTCCAGGACTACGACCACGACACCGGTAGGACGCCAGTCTCGGGCAAAGCTACGGATGAACTCGACGATCACCCGGCTGATCAGCAACAGCCAGAAGATGAACAGTACGAAGTACAGCACCGCGAACAAGGCCACGAGTTCACTCTGCCGTAAAAATCGCTTCGCGCAAAATGACCGCGCCGCACAACCTGCGACCGGTCTGCTCCACCCCCCAGATCACGAGCTTATTTCTGGTTGTAGAAGCCGGTTTCCGCGATGCGTCTGCGTTCTTCCGCTGATACGTCGACATCGGCCGGTGAGAGCAGGAACACTTTTGTCGCCACCTTGTCGAACGATCCGCGCAGCGCGAAGGCCAGGCCCGCGGCGAAGTCGACCAGCCGCTTGGCGTCGGCGTTGCTCAGATCCACCAGGTCCATGATCACCGGATTGCCCTCGCGAAAGCGTTCACCGATGATCCGAGCCTCGCTGTAGTCGCGCGGGCGCAGCGTCGTGATCTTGGACAAGGGGCCTCCGTCCTCGAAGATCCCGGGCCGCCGCACCGGGGCGGGCTCGGGACGCACGCGCTCCTCCAGCCTGCGCTCCTCGGCGTCGGGATCGACGGCGAGGGCGCCACGGGTCGTACCGCGCAGCGGAGGCGGGCTCCCGCCCGCGCGGAACCGGCCCGACGGCGCGGAGTCGATCCGGGTCGGACGCCGGGGCGCGTCGTAGCGGTCGTCGCCGTAGGGCTCGGCGTAGTCGTCGCGTCGGGACACCGAGTAACCCGCCTTGTAGGGCGACTTGTAGGCGGGCTCGGGGTAGTCGACGTCGTCGAAACGGCTTGCGCCGTACCGATCGTCGGCGTAGCGATCGACGTAGCCGTCGCGGTCGGAGTAGTCACGGGGCCGGGGCCGGCGAGCGCCGCGCTCGTCTACCCCTCGGGGAGCGCGATCGTCGACGTAGTCGTCTTCGTAATCCTCGAGCGGAACCATGCCGAAGTACGCCTTGAACTTGTGCAGCGTGCTCATTGGTCGACCTTCCTTCGGCCCCGGTGGCGGCCGGGTGTTGAAGTCTTGCTCAGCCCTCGTCAGATCCCAGCATATGTGTCGAATGTGACTGATGAGGTTTCTTTGCTAGCCCGAGGTTATCGGTCGTATACCCATCAAGGCGGTACCGACACGCACAACCGTCGAACCATGTTCGATCGCGCATTCCAGATCCCCCGACATTCCCGCGGAAAGCTCTGTCGCGTCCGGATGATCGGCGACCAACAACGTGTGCAACATCGCAAGTCGCGCAAATGCGGCATCGGACTCCGAACCCAAGGGTGGAATGGCCATCAGACCCGACAAACGTAATCCCGGAGCGTCCGCAATCCGTTGCGCGAGCACGGGAAGATCAGCGGCCGTGACACCCCCGCGCGCGGGGTCGTCGTCCAGGCTCACCTGGAGCAACACCCGCAGTGGTTCGGTGCGTTCGCCCGCCTCCAGCGCAGCCACCGCACCGGCGTCCAGAGCGGTTGCCAGACGTTCGCTGTCGACCGAGTGAACGGTGTGCGCCCACCGGGCGACACTGCGCGCTTTGTTCCGCTGCAACCGCCCGATCATGTGCCAGCGGATTCCGGAGAGGTCTTCCTCACGTAACGCCGCCACCTTGGCGGCCGCCTCCTGCTCCCGCGACTCGCCGAACTCGCGGCGGCCGAGCCGATGCAGGATCGCCACGTCCGAGGCGGGGAAGAATTTCGTCACCGGCAGCAGCCGCACCGAATCCGGCGCCCGGCCCGCGGCGCGACACGCCGCGTCGATGCGAGCGAGCAGACCGGCCAGGTTGTCCGACAGCTCGGCGGTCCTGGCGGCGAGTGCGCCGTCCACCGCGGTCCTGGCTTCGGCGCTCATGCGCGCGCCTCCCCGACGCACGGTGCATCGACCGGACGGGCGGTTCGCGCGGTCACGCGGCGGCCTCCATCCAGATCACCCCGCCGATCCGGCCGGTCGGCGCGCCACGGCGATGGCTGAACAAGGTGCGGTCCTCGATGGTGCACCGCGGGTCCACCGCGATCGCGCCGACGCCTGCCTCGGTGAGCTGCCGGGAGATGCCCGCGCGCAGATCCAGGCCCGGAGTGCCGCGGACCGTGGTGGTCGCACTGCCGGGCAGGTGCGCTTCGACGTCGGCGCGCATGGCGGCGGGAACCTCGTACTGACGGCCGGAGGCGGCGGGCCCGAGCAGCGCGCCGACCCGATCCAGGCGCGCGCCGACCGAGACCATCGCGTCGAGCACCCGCGGCACGATGCCGATGCGAGCGCCGATCCGCCCCGCGTGCACCGCGGCGATCACGCCCGCCTCGTCGTCGGACAGCAGGATGGGCACGCAGTCGGCGGTCAGCACGACCAGCGCGAGACCCGGCACGGTGGTCACGAGCGCGTCGGTGGCCGGGACCGGTTCGGCGCGCGGCCCGTCGACGATCTCCACGTTGCGGCCGTGGATCTGTTCCATCCAGACCAGGCGCTCCGGCGGCAGGCCGATGCCCTCGGCCAGCCGGTCGCGGTTGCGCCGCACGGCCGTCGGATCGTCGCCGACGTGGTCGCCAAGATTGAACGAGTCGTAGGGCGGCGCCGAGAAGCCTCCGGACCTGGTCGTGGTGACCCGTCGGACAGTGATGGTCGGCGCGATAGTCATGGCGACGAGCGTAGTGGCGCTCGGCGAAGGGCGTCGAAATGCCCAGGTAGAGAGCGAATATTCCCCGGGGCGGGATCAGTCGCGTCGTATCGGGCGCCGCGGCGCCCGGTCCCGCCCGGCCGGCCCCCGCACCGGCGTCCCCCGAATTCCTGTCCACGGTCGTGCTTCGGGACCGCTTCGGCGTGTCCCTCCGACGCGTACCGGCGCGAGCCGGGATCGCTCTTTCCAGCTCGGTCCCGGCCTGCGCCGGAACCGGATTCCAGCGCCTGATGGGTGCTGCCGGACGCAGTCCGTCTTCAGCACGCGCATGGCCGGAGCGAAGGCGGAGGTACGCAGCACGCGCATGGCCGGAGCGAAAGCGGAGGTACGCAGCACGCACATGGCCGGAGCGAAAGCGGAGGTACGCAGCACGCGCATGGCCGGAGCGAAAGCGGAGGTACGCAGCACGCGCATGGCCGGAGCGAAAGCGGAGGTACGCAGCACGCGCATGGCCGGAGCGAAAGCGGAGGTACGCCTAGCCCCTCCGCATGAACGACGGCACGTCCACGTCGTCGTCATCGTCGTCGGCATCCGGCGGCGTGATGTGCGGTCGCGTGCTGCTCGTCACCGACGGCTCGCCCAGGGTGCGCGGCCGTTCGGTGTCCCGATAGCTCGGCAACGCGCCGCGGCCCGCCGTACCCGTGACGGACGTGCTCGGCGTGCTGTCGCTGCTTCGCGCGGTCAACTCGCTGGTTCGGCTCTGCCCGATCTCACCCGACCGCGCCGTGCCGATGGTGCTGCGACCCGACGTCTCGAAGGTGCGCCGTGCCGGGCCGCCGCCGTCGAAGCCCGCCGCGATCACGGTGACCCGCACCTCGTCGCCGAGCGAATCGTCGATAACGGTGCCGAAGATGATGTTGGCCTCGATGTGCGCGGCCTCCTGCACCAGCGAAGCCGCCTCGTTGATCTCGAACAGCCCGAGATCGGACCCGCCCGCGATCGACAGCAGCACACCGTGCGCGCCGTCCATGGAGGCTTCCAGCAGCGGCGAATTGATCGCCGCCTCGGCCGCTTTCACCGAGCGGCCCTCGCCGCGCGACGAGCCGATACCCATCAGCGCGCTGCCCGCGCCGGACATCACGCTCTTGACATCGGCGAAGTCGACGTTGATCAGACCCGGGGTGGTGATCAGGTCGGTGATGCCCTGCACACCGTTGAGCAGCACCTCGTCGGCGGAGCGGAACGCGTCCATCAGGCTCACCGCCGCGTCGCCGAGCTGCAGCAGCCGGTCGTTCGGAATGACGATCAGCGTGTCGCACGACTCGCGCAGCAGATTGATGCCGACCTCGGCCTGATTCCCGCGCCGCTTGCCCTCGAAGGAGAACGGGCGGGTGACCACGCCGATGGTGAGCGCGCCGAGCTTGCGCGCGATCTGCGCGACGACCGGGGCGCCACCGGTGCCGGTGCCGCCGCCCTCACCCGCCGTCACGAAGACCATGTCGGCGCCCTTGAGCACCTCTTCGATCTCGTCCTTGTGGTCCTCGGCAGCTTTGCGGCCGACCTCGGGGTCCGCGCCTGCTCCGAGACCTCGGGTCAGCTCGCGGCCGACGTCGAGCTTGACGTCGGCATCGCTCATCAGCAGCGCTTGGGCGTCGGTGTTGACCGCGATGAACTCGACACCTTTGAGTCCCTGCTCGATCATCCGGTTGACGGCATTCACACCGCCGCCGCCGATACCGACGACCTTGATCACCGCAAGGTAGTTGTGCGGGGGCGTCATGGGCTCTCGCCTTCCTTCGATCTAAAGCCTGTCGTTTCCGGATGCTCGGCACACCGCCTTTTCGGCCCGGTCCGGGGGTCGGGTCGCTACGAGGAGCGAACCGCGGCTCGGGCAAACCCTAAAGCTGAACCATAGGGTTAGCGTTATGTCAAGTATCCGACTGGTGCGGAACGCTATTCGCAGCCGACGCGATACGCGCGCAGGCGCGCCGAAACGAGAGCCAGAATCTTGCGTGATCCCGCTCGTCTCGCCGCTCCACACGTCGTATGGTGAACGGTTGCCCCCCGGCTCCCTTCTCGGCGCCGGAACAACTCCCGGACCGCCGAAAAATACCTGGGCGCAATGGGTGTGGATCACTTTACCGTGACCAGATTGGGACTCGACACATCGAACACCGTTCCGGGGCGCGTCAACAACGGCAACACGACCGCCGCCTTTCGTTCGGCGTCGTCGCTCCCGCCCCAGAGTACCGTGCGGCCGCCCTTCAGATTCAGCGAAATATCCGAAATAGACCGTGCCACAACCTCGCTCACCTGAACCGCCAGCGCAGGCGGCACGATGGCGATCACCGAGACCGCCGCCCTGGTCACCGGATCGGCGCCGCCGGGATGATCCGTGATCAACTTCGGCACGCCGATCGGAGCCGGCTCGACCGCGAATTCCACGCCGTCTGCGTCCAGCAGATGCGCGCCTTCCCTGCTGTCGTAGAACAACACCGCGGCGCGCTCGACGACCGTCACCCGAACCGTGGACGGAAACACCCGCTGCACCCGTGCCGTGCGCACCTTCGGAATACTCGCCACCCGGCGCGCCACGGCATTGGTGTCGATCCGCAAGATCGAGCGGCCGGAAGGAATTTCGAGCACATCCCGCACTTGTTGTTCGGGCACCGCCACCGCCCCCTCGATTCGCACGGTGCCCACCGAGAGCACCGGGGTGAACCAGGCGAGCACACAGAGCACCGCAAGGACGCACACGCTCAGCAATCCCCACAGGCGAATTCGGCGCCAGTCGAGCTCGCCGAACCGATCACCCGCGCGGCGCCCGGCCGCGCGCGCCGACCCGACCCCGCGCACGCCGGGTCACCGTCCGTGCTGGGGACGCGCCCGTAATCCGTCGAGAATCTGACCGCCGAGCATCGTCACGTCGCCCGCGCCCATGGTGATCACCACGTCGCCCGGCAACGCCAGCCCCGCGACCTGGCGCCCGACCCGGGACATGTCCGGCTGGTAGTGCACCGGCTTGGTCACCGATTGCGCGACCAACGCTCCGTTCACGCCCGGCAGCGGCTTCTCCCGCGCACCGTAGACATCGAGCACGACGACCTCGTCGGCCAGGCTGAGCGCGGCGCCGAAGTCCTGGGCGAAGGTCGCGGTCCGGCTGTAGAGGTGTGGCTGGAAGACCACGATGACCCGGCCCTGCCTGGACCGGGCTCCGTCGCGGGCCTCCTGCTGGACCAGTTCGGCGGCGGCGCCGAGCACGGCGCGCACCTCGGTGGGGTGGTGGGCATAGTCGTCGAACACCCGCACGCCGTTCTCCCGACCGGCGAATTGGAACCGGCGATGGACACCGCCGAACCCTTCCAGGCCCTGGATGATCTCGCCGACGTCGGCGCCCGTGGCCCGCGCCGCGAGCAGGGCGCCGAGCGCGTTGAGCGCCATGTGCCTGCCCGGCACCGACAGGCGCAGCGTGCGCGGCGCGGCCTCGTCGGTGAGCTGGAATTGCGCGATGCCGCCGACGTCCCGCGGCTCCCAACTGTGCAGTCGGGCGCCCACCGGGACCGGCGCGTCGGCGAGTTCGCCGGAGCCGTAGCCGAGGACTTGGACGTTTCGCTCGGCCAAGCGCGCACCGACTCGCTCGGCCAGTGCCAGCGAGCCCGGATCGTCCAGGCACACCACCAGCAGGCCGCCCGCGGCGAGGCGGTCGGCGAAGTCGTCGAAGACCTGCACATAGGCCTCGTCGGAGCCGAAGAAATCCAGGTGATCGGACTCGATGTTGGTGACCACGGCGACGTCCGGGTCGTATTGCAGCAGCGATCCGTCGCTCTCGTCGGCTTCGGCCACGAAGATGTCACCGGTGCCGTGGTGGGCGTTGGTGCCCGCCTCGTTCAGCTCACCGCCCACCGCGAACGACGGATCGAACCCGCAGTGCTGCAACGACACGATGAGCATGGAGGTGGTGGACGTCTTGCCGTGCGTACCGGACACGAGCAAGGTGCGATGCCCTCGCATCAGCGAGGCCAGCACCGTGGGGCGCAGCAGCACCGGGATATCGCGCCGGTTGGCCTCGACCAGTTCCGGATTGGTCTTCGGAATGGCGGCGTAAGTGGTGACCACCGCGGTCGGGCCGCCGGGTAGCAGGTCCAAAGCGGTGGCGTCGTGCCCGATCCGCACCTGAGCGCCGCGCGCGCGCAGCGCCAGCACGCCCCGGCTCTCCTTGGCGTCCGACCCCGACACCGCGCCGCCGCGGGCGAGCAGGATCCGCGCGATGCCGGACATCCCGGCCCCGCCGATGCCGACCATGTGCACACGCTCCAGCTCCGGGGGCAGCGCGGTCCGTTCGGCGCCCGCGTCCTGGACCACCCGGTCCGCGGTCGTGTCGCTCATCGGCGCGCCACCTCCAGCGCGATCCGCGCCACCTCGTCGGCGGCGTCGCGGTGCCCGGCGCCTGCGGCGGCCCGGCCCATCTCGGTCAGCCGTGCGGAGTCCATGAGCAGCGGAATCACCTCATCGATCACGTACTTCGGCGTCAACTCGGAGTCGGGGACAATTCTGCCACCGCCCTGGCGCACCACGGGCCGAGCGTTGAGTTCCTGTTCCCCGTTACCGTGCGGCAGCGGCACGTAGAACGCGGGCAGCCCGACCGCCGAGACCTCCGCGACCGTCATCGCGCCCGATCGGCAGACCACCGCGTCGGCGGCGGCGTAGGCGAGGTCCATCCGGGACAGGTACGGCACGGCGACGTAGCGAGCGCCGTCCGCGGCGGATCCGTCCACGTCGAGGGTGTTCTTGGGCCCGTGCGCGTGCAGCACCGAGATGCCCGCGGCGGCCAGCTGGGGCGCGGCGCCCGAGACCGCGTCGTTGAGTGTCCGCGCTCCTTGGGAACCGCCGAAGACCAGCAGCACCGGGCCTTCGGACGGAAGGCCGAAGTGTTCCCGCGCCTCGGCCCGCAGTGCGGCGCGGTCCAATCCGGTGATCGATTCGCGCACCGGAATGCCCACCACCCGCGCGTCCGCCAGGCCGGAGTCCGGGACCGCCGCGAGCACCCGAGCGGCGCGGCGAGCGCCGACCTTGTTCGCGATACCCGCCTTGGCGTTGGCCTCGTGCACCACCACCGGCACCGGGCGTCTGCGGCGCAACACGCCCGCGCCCGCGGCGAGATACGCCGGAAGCGCCACGTACCCGCCGAAACCGATGATCACGTCGGCCTCGACCGCATCGATGACCGCCCTGGTGGCCGCCACCGAGGCGCGCACCCGACCGGGTAACCGCAGCAGATCGGCGGTGGGCTTGCGGGGCAGCGGAACCGGAGGGATGAGCTCGAGCGGATAGCCGCGCTCGGGAACCAGGCGGGTCTCCAGGCCACGTTCGGTGCCCAGCGCCGTCACCCGGATCGAATCGTCGAGCCGCCGCAACGCGTCGGCCACCGCCAGTGCCGGTTCGATGTGGCCCGCCGTGCCGCCGCCCGCGACGATTACCGAGATCACCTGGATCTTCCCCGTTCTCTTGCGTGATTGACCGGATAACTGGGTTCCCAAGCCCTGGTGGCGCGCGCCGAGCTGGTGCCGCGACTCTCCGGCGAGCGGCGGCGCGCCGGTTCCGCACGCCCCCGCCTGCCCTGCGGCAGCGCCGAAGGTCCGCGATCGGACGGCCGCGGGGCCCGGCCACGGCGGGCGCTCGCCCGAGCCGGCGCGTACACCTCGGGTTTGGGCAACCGCAACAGCCTACTGAAACGACCGTCCTGTCCGGCATGCAGCGCCGCGACGGCTTCCGGTTCGTGCCTGGCCGCGTTGGCGATCAGCCCGAACATCAGCAAGGTGATCGCGAGCGACGAGCCACCGGCGGACACCAGTGGCAGCTGCAACCCGGTGACCGGAAGCAGACCGACGACATACCCGATGTTGATCATGGCCTGTCCGGCGATCCATGTGGTCGCGGAGGCGGTCAGCAGTCGCAGGAACGGATCCGCCGACCGGCCGGCGATGCGCAGTCCCGTGTAGACGAACAAGGCGAACAGACCCAGCACCAGCGCGCAGCCGAGAAAGCCCAGCTCCTCTCCGATGATCGCGAAGATGAAGTCGTTGTGCGCGTTCGGCAGGTAGCTCCACTTGGCCCGGCTCTGTCCCAGGCCCCTACCCCAGATCCCTCCGTCGGCAAGGGAATACAGGGCCTGTCGAGCTTGATAGTTGTTGCCCTGCGGATCGGAACCCGGGTTGAAGAAGGACCGGACCCGATTCGACCGGTAACCGGCGGACATGGCGAGCACGCCCGCGGCGACGACGCCGGAAACCGCGATCGTCACGAACAGCCGGATCGGAAGTCCGCCGAACCACAGCAAGGCGCCGAGGATGATGCCCACCGCGACCGTGGTGCTGAGATTCGGCTGGACCACGATCAACAGACAGACCAGCACACCCGCCGGGACGAGCGGCACCAGGATGTCCCGCAGACTCGAACCCATCGCTCGCCGGGAAACCAGCAAGTGCGCGCCCCAGACGATCAAGGTCACCTTCACGACCTCGGACGGCTGCACCGAGACGGGACCGAGGATCAGCCAGCGGCGCGCGCCCTGCACGCTGGTGCCGATGCCGGGAATGAGCACGAGCACCAGCGCCAGCACCGAGATCGCGAACAGCGGGAACGACGCCTGGCGCAACAGGCGCAGCGGAACGCGCAGGGCCAGATAGAACAGCACCGCGCCGATCCCCGCGAACAACGTCTGCTGGATGAACAGGGAGTAGGCCGACCCGCCCTCGGCGTACTCGACGACGCCGGACGCGGACAGGACCATGACCAGTCCGAGGGCCGTCAGCAGCGTGGCGATGGTGACGACGAGATGGAAGGACGCGAGCGGCCGTGCCAGCCACGAAGCGGGACCCGCCCCTACGCCGCGGCCACGCCGGGATGGCGAGCCGGCTTCTCGTGCGCCCGAGGTCCGGGCCGCCTTACCGGTCCACCGCCTGCCGTTGCCCGAAGTCACGAGACACCCGCGGTCCGCGCCGGTAGCACCACTGTGACAGCGAACCAGCGGACGCCGAGGATGCTCGCGCGTCCGCGAAAGCGACTCGACCGACCGGGGCGGGTGTCGATACCCCGCCCGCCCCGGTCGGCAGTCATCGCAAACCCCCGATATCGGTGGTTCCGAGGTCACCGTCGTCCAGAGCGTGCACCGCCTGGGCGAAACTGCGACCCCGGTGCGTGTAATCGGCGAACATGTCCAGCGACGCGGCGGCGGGAGCCAGCAGCACGGTGTCGCCGCGGCGGGCGAACCCGGCGGCCGCGCGCACGGCCCGCGCCATGACGGCGTCGGCCGCGGCGGCCCTCGACGCTTCGTCACCCATCCCTGCATCGTCTCCCGCGATCAGCTCGACGACGGGGACCTCGGGCGCGTGTCGCGCCAACGCGGCCGCGAGCACCGGTGCGTCGGCGCCGATCAGCACCGCCGCGACCAGGCGGTCGGCGACCTCCTCGACGAGGTCGTCGACGTGCGCGCCCTTGAGCTGGCCACCGGCCACCCAGATCACCTGCGGATGCGCCAGGATCGAGGAGCGCGCGGCGTGCGGATTGGTGGCCTTGGAGTCGTCGACGAACTCGACGCCGGACAGCTCGCGGACGAACGCCGCGCGGTGCGGACCGACCTTGTGCTCGATCAAGCCTTCCCGGACGAACTGCGGCGCGACGTCGATCGCCCTGGTCAACGCGGAGGCGGCGAGTGCGTCGGCGACGCCGGCGGGACCGGGCGGGCTGATGTCGCCGACCTCGGCCAGGATCGCGGCCTTGGTGAACGCGCGGTCGAGCAGTTTGCCGTCCACCACGCCGAGCTCGCCGTCGGCGGGCACACCCACCCGGAACCCGACGGTCCGGCGCGCCTTGGACTTGCGCGCCAGCGAGGCCGCGACCGGATCGTCCAGGCCGACCACGCCGACCCGGCCGACCAGCGCCCTGGCCTTGGCCGCGGCGTAGGCGTCCAGGCCGCCGTGCCAATCCAGGTGATCCTCGGCCACGTTCAGCACGACACCCGCCTCCGGGCGCACCGACGGCGCCCAGTGCAGCTGGAACGACGACAGCTCCACCGCGAGCACCTGCGGACCGGGGTTGCGCCGCAACGCGTCCAGGATGGGCAGGCCGATGTTGCCGCACGCGACGCTGGCGATGCCCGCCGCACGCAGGATCGCGTGGGTCATCTGGGTCGTGGTGGTCTTGCCGTTGGTGCCGGTGACGACCAGCCATTTGCGCACCGGACCGTAGATCCTGGCCTGATCGACCCACCAGGAGAACTCCACGTCGCCCCACACCGGCGTGCCCTCCGCGACCGCGGACGCCAGCACCGGCGAGTCCGGCCGCCAGCCCGGGCTGGTGATCACCAGCGCGAACCGGCTCCAGTCCGCGTTCTCCAGTTCCGCGGTGGTGGCCACGTCCAGCCCGAGCCCGGCCGCCTCGGCCAGGGCCGCGGCGCCGCCATCGGTCACCACCGGACGCGCGCCGATGTCGCGCAGCGGTTCCACCAGCGAACGTCCCGACACGCCCCAGCCCGCGACCAGGACGTCGCGTCCGCGTAGGAATTCCAGCATGGGCCCTGGGGTGCGCAGAGCCCGCGGAGAATGTTCGACCATCTCGTTCACCCGACCGCGGAGAGGTATTCGCTGTAGAACAGCCCGAGCCCGACGGCGGAGGCCATCGCGGCCAGCAGCCAGAATCTGATGATCACCGTCGTCTCGGCCCATTTGCTGAGCTCGAAGTGATGGTGGAAGGGCGCCATCTTGAACAGCCGGTTGCGCGTGGTGCGGAAGACCGCGACCTGCAGCACCACCGACGCCGTCTCGGCGACGAACAGCGCGCCGATGACGATCATCAGCAGCTCGGTGCGGGTGGTGATGGACAGGCCTGCCAGCAGGCCGCCCAGCGCGAGCGAACCGGTGTCGCCCATGAAGATCTTGGCCGGTGCGGCGTTCCACCACAGGAACCCGACGCACGCCGCCGCGCCCGCGGCGCAGACCAGCGCGAGATCCAGCGGATCGCGCACGTTGTAGCAGCCGGTCTCGGGCTTGGTCTCGCAGGCGTGGTAGTACTGCCAGAACGTGATGATCACGTATCCGCCCAGCACCAGGCTCATCGATCCGGCGGCCAGCCCGTCGAGTCCGTCGGTGAGGTTCACCGCATTGGACCAGGCGACCACCACGAAGCAGACGAACACCAGGAACACGACCACGCCCATGGTCACCGTGCTGATGTCGCGCACGTAGGACAGGTGCCTGCTGGCGGGCGTCAGCCCGCTGCCGCCGCGGAACTGCAAGGCGAGGATGCCGAAGATCACGGCCGAGGACAGCTGGCCGAGATACTTGCCCGCCGCGGTCAGGCCTAGGTTGCGCTGCTTGCGGATCTTGATGAAATCGTCGACGAAACCCACCGCGCCCAGCGCCGTGGCCAGCCCGAGCACGAGCAACGCCGACGCCGACGGCCCGTCGGCGTCGTAACCGATGCCGATCAGGTGGGAGCCCAGGTAACCGGCCCACATGCCGACCAGGATGGCGACGCCGCCCATCGTCGGCGTACCGCGCTTGGCCTGATGGCTGGCGGGACCGTCGACGCGGATCTCCTGCCCGAAGCCCTGCTTGGCGAACAACCGGATCAGCAGCGGGGTGAGCAGGATCGAGACCGTCAGCGCGATTGCCGCGGCGAAGAGAATCTGCCTCATCCTGCTGCCTCCGTGTCCTGTCCAACCCCGTTGTCCGCCGCGCCGCCGCGTGCGGCTACGGCGCCCGGGTCGGTCAGATGCTCGGCGACCTCCCACAGTCCGACCGACTTCGATGCCTTGACCAGCACCACGTCGCCGGGGGCCACTTCCTGCTCGAGCAGCGCGATCGCTGCCGCGATGTCGGGCACGAGGACCGATTCCTCGCCCCAGGACCCTTCCATCACCGCGCCCTGGTGCAGCGCGCGGGCGGGCCTGCCGGTGCCGACCGCGACCACCCGGCTGACGTCCAACCGCACCGCGAGCCGCCCGATGGCGTCGTGCTCGAGGACGGATTCCTCGCCGAGTTCGCCCATCTCGCCGAGCACCGCCCAGCTGCGCCGCGGCGTCTCGGCCGCGCGCGCCATGCTCACCAGCGCTTTGAGCGCGGCGCGGACCGAGTCCGGATTGGCGTTGTAGGAGTCGTTGACGACGGTGATCCCGTCCGCGGTGGTCCGCACGTCCATCCGGCGGGCGGACGCGGCGCGGGCGTCGGACAGCGCGGCGACGGCGGTGTCCAGATCGGCGCCGCATTCCAGCGCGACCGCGATCGCCGACAGCGCGTTGCCCACGTGGTGCTCGCCGTGCACGGCCAGGCGCACCTGGGCGCTGCCCGCGGCCGTGTGCACGGTGAACGCGGCCCTGGCCTGGTCATCGAGCCGGATGTCGGTGGCCCGCACGTCGGCGGTCGCGGCCTGCCCGACGGTCACCACCCGCGCCGACGTGCGCGAGGCCATCGCGGCGACCTGGGGATCGTCGGCGTTGAGCACGGCGAGCCCGGTGGGCGGCAGCGCCTCCACCAGCTCGCCCTTGGTCTTGGCGATGGCCTCGCGGCTGCCGAACTCGCCGAGATGCGCGGTGCCGACGTTGAGCACCACGCCGATGCTCGGCGGCGCCACCTCGGCCAGCGCCGCGATGTGCCCGGGCCCGCGCGCGGACAGCTCCAGCACCAGGAAGCGGGTGCTCGCGTCGGCGCGCAACGCCGTCCACGGGTGGCCGAGTTCGTTGTTGAACGACCCGGGCGGGGCCACCACCGTGCCCAGCGGCGCCAGGACGGCGGCCAGCAGGTCCTTGGTGGAGGTCTTGCCGGACGAGCCGGTGACGCCGACGACGGTGAGCCCGCCGTCGGCGGCGAGACGCGACACGCTGGCACGGGCGAGCGCGGCGAGCGCGGTCAGCACGGCGGCGCCGGATCCGTCCGCATCGTGGCTGAGCGCAACCGAACTCGACGGCACGTCGCCGCCGCCCGGCGTGACCACGATGGCGGGCACGCCCACCGGCCGCGCCGCCAGCACCGCCACCGCGCCCGCGGCGACGGCCGCGCCCGCGTAGTCGTGGCCGTCGGAGCGCTCACCCGGCAGCGCCAGGAACAGATCGCCGGAACCGATTCGGCGCGAGTCGAATTCGACCGCGCCGGTCACTCGCACCTCCGGGTCTGCGACGTCGTGCAGCGTGCCGCCGACGACCTCCGCGATCTCCCGCAGTGTCATCTCGATCATGAAACCGTCAAGTCCTCCGCGTGGTTACCTTGCGGACTGCGTCTTTCCAATGCGGCCGCGAGTACGTCGCGGTCGTCGAACGGGTGCTTCACGCCCTGGATCTCCTGCCCTGCCTCATGTCCCTTGCCCGCGATCAGCACCACGTCACCGGGGCGCGCCCACGCCACCGCCGCGGCGATGGCCTCCGCTCGGTCGCCGATCTCCCGCACCTCGCCGCGTTCGGCTTCCGGGACCTCCAGTGCACCGGAGCCGAGGGCGGCGCGGATGGCCGCCGGATCCTCGGTGCGCGGGTTGTCATCGGTGATGATCAGCAGATCGGCGCCCCGCGCGCCTACGGCGCCCATCAGCGGCCGCTTCGCCGCGTCCCGGTCGCCGCCCGCGCCGACCACCACCGCCAGCCGTCCCGCGGTGCCGGCCGCGAGATGACCACGCAGCGTGGCGATCACGGACTCCAACGCCGCGGGCTTGTGCGCGTAGTCGACGATCGCCAAGAAGTCCTGTCCGCGCTCCACCCGCTGCATGCGGCCGGGCACGTCCACGGTCGCCAGCGCCGGAGCCGCGATCGACGGCTCGACGCCCGCCGCGGCGCACACCGCCACCGCGAGCAGGCCGTTGGCGACGTTGTAGTGGCCGGGAAGCCGAAGGCGTACGGGAATTTCGCCCTGCGGACCGGCCGCGGTGAAGTCTTGTTCGCCGCCGTGCGCCGACACCGCGCCGGTGACGCTCCAGGCGGCGGTCCTGGTGGTCGAGACGGTGACCGGGTTCGGCAGGCCCGCGGCCAGCCGCCGCCCCCACTCGTCGTCCACGCAGACGACGGCGGTGCGCGCCGCGACCGGCGAATCAGGTTCGAACAGCTTGCGTTTGGCGGCGAAGTAGTCCTCGAAGTCGGCGTGGAAGTCGAGGTGGTCCTGGGACAGATTGGTGAACGCGCCCACCGCGAACCGCACTCCGTCCACCCGGCCCAGCGTCAGCGCGTGGCTGGATACCTCCATCACCACCGCGTCCACGCCCTGCTCGACCATCAGCGCGAACATCGCGTGCAACTGCGGCGCCTCCGGAGTGGTGAGCGCGCTGGGCACTCGCCTGCCGCCGATCCTGGTCTCGATCGTGCCGATCAGCGCGGTGGACAGCCCCGCGGCGGCCAGGCCCGCCTCCACCAGGTAGGAGGTCGTGGTCTTGCCCGAGGTTCCGGTGATACCGACGATGCGCAGCCGCTCGGATGGATTGCCGTAGATCGTCGCCGACAGCTCGCCGAGCACCGCCCTCGGATTCTCCCGCACCAGCACCGGCACCTCGAGCGGACCGGCCAGTTCCGCGCCCGCCGCGTCGGTCAGTACCGCGACCGCGCCGCGGGAGACGGCGTCGCGCGCGAAACGCGCGCCGTGCGCCCGGGCGCCGGGCAGCGCGGCGAAGAGGTCACCTGGCAGCACGGCATCCGAGCGCTGCTCGATGCCGGTGACCGCCACGTCCGATTCGGCGCTCGTCGTGGCCCCGATGACGGCGGCCAGCGACGCCAGCGGCGTTGACGGCGAATGCTCTGGCCGCAATGCGCGCGGTTGACCGGACTGCACAGAAACCAGGCTCCTTTCGGGGGCGGCGATCGACGTGTCAGGTTACCGGCGACCGGTCACGGCGGGACCATGCGCCCCGTCGCAACGCCGGGGAGGTCGCCCACCGCACCCTACGGGTTCGCCCGCCCGGCCCGGACCGCGCCACGCGGCACTCGGACGCCACCGGGCGAGGACGCGGCGCGCACGGCGGGCCGTCGTCGGCCTCTGCCCCTCGAACACCGCACTCACCTGCTGCTTCCTCCACACCGATCCGACGTCCTCGCTACCGACCGCACACCCCCGGAGCGGATCGATCACCCTGCCTGCAAGACGAATTGCCTGGACGGCTGGACCGACGGCGGGATGCGGTCGCGCTGCAGGGCCCACGAGGCGATGTTGTGGAACAGCGGAGCGACCGAACCGCCCCCGGAGCCGTCCGAACTGCGCACGGGCGCGTCGAGCATGAGCCCGATCACGTACCGAGGATTCTCCGCGGGAACCATGCCCGCGAACGTGATCCAGAACGACGACGTGGAGTAGCACCGGCAATTGCGATCGACCTTCTGCGCGGTACCGGTCTTGCCCGCCACCTGGTAGCCCGTGATGGCCGCGGGCCATCCGGTGCCGTTCTGATTGGCGTTCATCGGGTCACGCTGCACCACCGCCTGGAACATCGTCCGCAAAGTGGCGGCGGTCTGCTTGCTCACCACCCGCACGCCGTCCGGCTGGGTCTCCTCGGTGCGGGCGCCGTCCGGCGCGATCCTCGCCCGCACGATCCGCGGCGGAATGCGGACACCGTCGTTGGCGATCGCCTGATACATCCCGGCCATTTGCAGCGTCGTCATCGAAAGACCTTGGCCGATCGGGAGATTGGCGAAGGTGCCGCCGGACCACTGATCCCGGTCCGGCATCAGGCCTGCGCTCTCGCCGGGCAGGCCGATGCCCGTGCGCTGCCCGAGCCCGAACCGGTGCGCCATGTCGGCGAAGCGATCCTCGCCCACGCGCTGCGCGAGCATCAGCGTGCCCACATTGGAAGAGCGGCCGAAGATTCCGGTGGTCGTGTAGGGCTCGACGCCGTGCGACCACGCGTCGTGCACCGTGACACCCGCCATCTGGATCGCGCCGGGCACCTGGTGCACCTCGTCGGGATCGGTCAGGCCGTAGTCGATGGCCGCGGCCGCCGTGACGATCTTGTTCACCGAGCCGGGCTCGAACACGTCCGTGACCGACGGGTTGCTCAGCTGGGCGTTGGCCCACTTCTGCGGTCCCAGGTCGGGATTGAAGGTGTTGTCGTTGGCCATCGCCAGGACCTGCCCGGTCTTGGCGTCCAGGACGACGGCCGAAGCGGAACCCGCACCGGAGACGTCTTTGGCCTGCTGCACCTGCTGCTGCACGTAGTACTGCAGATCGGAGTCCAGGGTGAGCTCCACGGCGGACCCGTTGACCGCGGGCTGCTCGTCGCGCCAACTGCCGGGAATGACCGCGCCGTCCGAGCCGCGATCGTAGGTGTGCGATCCGTCGGTACCGGCCAGCACCGAGTCGAGCGACGACTCCAACCCGATCTGCCCGTGACCGTCCCAACCGACAGCGCCGACGACATTCGCCGCCAGCGACCCGCCTGGGTAGACCCGGGGGCTCTGCTGGTCGGAGCCCACCTGCGGATATTTGTCGGTGATCTCGTCCGCGATGCGCGGATCGACATTTTGGGCGAGGAACACGAACTGCTCGTCGCTGTTCAGCTTGGCCAGCAGGTCCGCTTCCGCGGGCGCGTCTTTGCCGAGCTTCTCGTGGATGGTGCGCGCGATGTCGCGCAGCCGCTGATCGGGATCGGGCGCCTTGTCGTTCTTGGCCTTGGCGTCCGCCAGTTCCTTCCGGACGGCGACCGGCCGGAAATGCAGCGCCTTGGCCGACACGGTGAAGGCCAGCGCCTTGCCGTAGCGGTCGGTGATCGGCCCGCGGATGGCCGGGTCGGGCTGATGGGTGGTGCGCTGGCTGGCCGCTTGGGCCGACAGTCCCGGCGCGGCGACGCTCTGCACCCACAGCAGTTGCAGCGCGACGACCGCGAGCGCGACGAACATGACCACCCGTCCGACGCCGAGGCGCAACCGGAGCGGGCCGTCCGGGACAGCTGAGCGCGGTGGCCGCGGCCCGCCCGTGGTGCGGGGCGCCGAGGGCCCGCGCCTGCGCGGGGCGGGCCTGGGATGCGTCACTGCGGGGCTCCGTCGGGCACCGCCTCCGGCGCCTGCGCGGCTTCCTGCTGCGGCGACGCTTCCGCGGGCGGCTGGGGCGCACTGGCCTGCGGTGTGGCCGAAGCCGCGGGCACCCCGGGCTGCGGCGGGTTGATCGTCGAAGTGGGGGCCGGGCTCGCCGCCGTGGGCGCCGCGTTCACTTGCGCGTTGTTCTGCGATCCCGTGTTCGGCTGACCCGGCACCGGAGCACCGGGCGTGGTGGTGACCGGCACCACCCGCTCACCTCTCGGCGACCGCGCGGAAGGCGAGGCGTTCAGCGGCGGCACGGGAGTGCCCTCGGCCGGGGCCGGCTTGCCGATCACCGTGACCGAGCCGTCGGGACCGACCAGCAGGCGAGCCGGGTCCTTGGCTGGGATCATGCCCAGTTCGCGCGCCCGCAGGGCCAGTTCGGGGGCCGAATCGGCGACCTCGACCTCGCGCTGCAGGGCCGCGCGCTCGTCGGCCAGCCGCCGGTTCGTCGCCCGCGCGTCGCCGAGCTGATAGCTGTCCTCGGCGGCGCGGGTGGTCAGCAGCAAGGTCAGCGCGAGGCCGCAACCGAGCAGGGCGATGATCGCCGTGACGAACGGGATGCGCGCCGCCATCGCCGAGCGCCGCACGGTGGGCAGGAACGCGCTGTCCGAACCACTTTCGCGCATTCGCCGCCGCGCGTAGGCGCGCTGCGCCGCGCCCGACTTCACCCGCTCGGCGTCTTGGACCCGCCGGGCGACCCGGCCCGGCGCTTCGACGGTCCGTGTCCGCACGCTCATAGATTCCCCTCCTCTGTCCTCCGGGGATGCCGGGCGAGCACAGCGCTCCGCTGTCTCATCCGGCCTCCGCTACCGCTGCGGGACATCCGCACCCGGCCGGCGCGATACGGGCACTGCTCGCTCACCGCGCCTCCTGGATCCGCTCGGCGGCGCGCATGCGTACCGGGGCCGCCCGCGGGTTGTCCTCGACCTCCTGCTCGGTCGCCTTCTCCGCGCCACGGGTCAGCATCCGGAACTCCGGTCCCATGCCGGGAAGCTCCACCGGCAGGCCCACCGGCGTCCTGGACGCGGTATGGGCGGTGAGCTCGTGCTTGACCACCTTGTCCTCCAGCGATTGGTAGGACATGACGACGATGCGGCCGCCCACGCGCAGCGCGGCGAGCGCGGCGGGCAGCGCGGCTCGCAAGGAGTCGAGCTCCCCGTTGACCTCCACGCGCAGCGCTTGGAACGTGCGCTTGGCCGGATGCCCGCCGGTGCGGCGCGTCGCCGCGGGAATCGTGGCGTACAGCAGCTCCACCAGCTCGGCGCTGGTGTGGAACGGTTTGCTCTGCCGACGCCGGACCACCTCGGCGGCGATCCGGCTCGCGAAGCGTTCCTCTCCGTAGGTCCGCAGTACCCGGGTCAGATCGCCGTGACTGTAGGTGTTGAGCACATCGGCGGCGGTGGGCCCGGTGGTCGGGTCCATCCGCATGTCCAGCGGGGCGTCGACGGAATACGCGAAACCGCGGTCGGCCTCGTCCAACTGCATGGAGGAGACGCCCAGGTCCATCAGGATCGCGGAGACCGAACCGGTGGCGGGCAAGCCCGCCTCCGCCAACGCGTCGACGATGCCGTCGTAGCGTGTGTGCACCAACGTGATTCGGTCCGCGAACGGCTCGAGCCGCTCGCCTGCCAGCTTCAACGCGGTGGTGTCGCGGTCGAGCCCGACGAGACGGAGGCCCGGGTAGGTGCTGAGGAAATGCTCGGCGTGACCGCCGAGGCCGAGTGTCGCGTCGACGTAGACCGCGCCCGGCTCGGCCAAGGCCGGACCGAGCAGCGCGTCGGCTCGCTCCAGCAGAACCGGAACATGGCGGGGACCGCGCTGTTCACGGTTCACCTAGACCTCCCGGAGTCTGCCTCGCGTCGTCGCGCACCGCATACGGGTCGCCTTGCTACACAGTGCTTTCCATACGGACACGAATGCCCCGTGGTCTCTGACCGAACTTTCGGCACCTGGCGTCGGGGAAGTACGTCAGGGTCCGCGTCCGGGCAGAGACCGCGTGGCACTCGCGCGCCCGCGGCTAGAAGATTCCGCCCAGCGACTCGTCTCTGGCTTGCGAGAAGTCCTCCTCGTGCTCGGCGAGGTAGGACTCCCACGCCTGCTTGTCCCAAATCTCCAGGAAGTCGACCGAACCGATCACCACGCAATCCCTGTCCAGGTTGGCGTAGCGACGATGGTCGGCGGACAACACGATCCGGCCCTGCGCGTCCGGACGTTGCTCGTCCGTTCCGGCCGCGAGTGCCCGGACGAACGCACGGGCCTGCGGGTTGCTTCGAGACGCGGCCGCGGCCCGCCGGGCGAGCGCGGTGAACTCCTCTTTCGGGTACACGGCAAGGCTGTGGTCCTGCCCCTTCGTGACCATCAACCCTCCCGCCAGATCGTCTCGAAACTTCGCAGGCAACGTGAGTCGCCCCTTGTCGTCCAAGCGAGGTGTGTAGGTACCGAGAAACATCTCGATACCTCCCTATTCGATCACCTCGATGGTCGGCCCTTCAGTACTGCGCGCTCCACATTACCCCACTTTCCCCCACTTTCAATCGAAACAAGCGGTGATCTGGCTCCCGACTCAGACGATTCCGCAGGTCATGTCAGCTATCACCGGCGTGGAGAACTTTCGCGAGTTCTGCCGACACGCGCCGACCCAGGCGACAAACGCCCGAAAACACCCAGCAAACCCCCTGGTGTGGCACCGGAGGGGGCGAAGTGGGGGAAGTTCGTGGGGAGGTGTGGGGCGAGGCGGAAGTCGGACCCGAAGATCATTCGCGGCGTGATCGGTCGCACACACGAACCGGCGACGCCGCACCATTGCGGTGCGGCGTCGCCGGTCGTGCTGAAGTTGTCAGGCTACGGGCGAGCTATTCCTGCTCGAACCGCCGCCGGAAGCGATCCTCCATACGCTCGGAGAAACCGCCGGACTTGCGCTGGCGCCCTCGCCCGCCGCCGGAGGATGCCTGGCCGCCGGACCGATCGTTCTTGGCGATGCTCTTGGAGGTGCCAAGCAGCAGGAGCACCCCGGCGCCGAACATCACGATGAACCCGATCAGGCTGATGATCGGAAAGCCGCCGGGCTTCACGGGCGCTGCGATGCCTGCGACGAGGAGAAAGAGGCCGAGGACGAACAACGCCGCGGCCTGGAGTCTGCGACGACTCGAGGTCGAACGTAGCCGTCCGCCGCGGACGGACGAGGCGAACTTGGGATCCTCAGCATAGAGAGCGCTCTCGATCTGTTCGAGCATGCGCTGCTCGTGCTCGGAGAGTGGCACGGTACCTCCCCCGGCACTAGGACGTGGCTGTCGCCTCCGGGTAGACGACAGATAGCCGACCTTGGCGGCCATCTGTCACCAATGATACGAGTTCGATCAGGGCCAGACCACCTAATGTGCACAGTCGGACGTAGTCCGTCATCAACCCGCGCACGGCCGCAGCGAAGGCGGAGGTACGCCTAATGTGCACAGTCGGACGTAGTCCGTCATCAACCCGCGCATGGCCGCAGCGAAGGCGAAGGTACGCCGAAAGGACACAGTCGGACGCAGTCCGTCATCAACCCGCGCACGGCCGCAGCGAAGGCGAAGGTACGCCGAAAGGACACAGTCGGACGCAGTCCGTCATCAACCCGCGCACGGCCGCAGCGAAGGCGAAGGTACGCCGAAAGGACACAGTCGGACGCAGTCCGTCATCAACCCGCGCACGGCCGCAGCGAAGGCGAAGGTACGCCTGATGGGCACAGTCGGACCTGGTCCGTAACCAGCCCGCGCATCGCCGGGGCCAAGGTGAAGGTAGGCCAACACGCCGATAACTAGGCGGTCATCCCGCCGGTCACTCCAGGGGCGGGCCGCAACCGAGCCGATGCCGCGAGGAGATCTTCCACGTCGTGAAGGAATGCCGCCACCCGCGAAGAGAACTCGTCCGCCTCGTGTTCGTCGACATTCCGGTCCAGGCCCGCCTCCAGCGCCGCCCGGATCTCCGAGCGCGCGCTGAAGTAGTCCGCCCACATCACGAATTCGGGCGCGGCGCGCTGCATCAGCACCCACGCGTTGCGGGAGCGCGCCCTGGGCGCGGCATCGGCGCCCGTGAGCGCGATCACCGCGCCCGCACCGCGCAGCGCCGCCAGGTAGGCGGTGCGGAACCGTTCCCGCGGATCTCGTTCCCCCGCCGCCTGCATGAGCAACCCGTCCGCGCGCTCCAGCAACTTGCCGGCCCGGCCGGGCCGGCCCGGATGTTCCACTCGACCAGACATCGCCGTCCCTCCACCCTCGCGTACCTTGGCCCGTATGCGGCGCTGGAGACGGCGTGCCCCACCGCTTTCCAGCACCGCCCGGACCGAACAGGTATTCGAACGTTTGAATTGAGCTTCAATATAGAGACGCCCACCGACAACTTTCCGCGTCCGCGCGACCGACGAGAGCCATGACCGCCGTCAAGCCCAATCACACTCCCGCACCCGCCGTCATCGATCTCTCGGTGGCGGCCCTGCGCTCCCGGCTGCACGACGCGCTGGCGGTCTACGTGGCCGCCATGGACTATCCGCGCGGGACCGAGAACCATCGCGCGCCGATGTGGACCGAGCACACCACCCGGCCCGGCTGGCAGGCGGTCGCCGCGGTGCTGCCCGACGACTCCGGCCGGATCGATCTGCGCCACGCGCCGATCGTGGCGATCGCCTACGGCTATCGCGGCGCCGCGCACCAATGGTGGCATCAGCAGGTGCACAGCGGAATGCGGCGTTCGGGGTGGCCGGAACATTCCGCGCGCGAACTGCTCTCGGACTACTTCGAGCTCACCGAGCTGCATGTGCATCCGGCCGCGCAGGGCCGCGGCATCGGCGGCACGCTGCTGGAACGGCTGCTGCGCGACCGCACCGAGCGGGCGGTGCTGCTGTCGACGCCCGAGGTCGCCGGTGAGGACAACCGCGCCTGGCGGTTGTATCGCAGGCAGGGATTCACCGACGTGGTCCGCAATTTCGTCTTCGCGGGCGACAACCGGCCGTTCGCGATCCTCGGCAGGCGGCTGCCGCTGTGAGGATCACGTGACGGTGATCGTCGTCGGCTCGGGCCACAACGCCTTGGTGGCCGCGTGCTACCTCGCCCGCGCCGGGCACGAGGTCGAAGTGCTCGAACGCGACGAGGTCCTCGGCGGAGCGGTGTCGACGGTCGAGCGGTTCCCCGGCCACCGGGTCGATCGCGGCTCGTCGGCGCACATCATGATCCGCCACACCGGCATCGTCGATGACCTCGACCTCGACCGTTTCGGCCTGCGGTACATCGACTGCGACCCATGGGGTTTCACGCCCGCGCACGCGGATCGCCCCGCCCTGGTGTTCCATCGCGACCTGGATGCGACCTGCGCCTCCATCGCCGCGGCCTGCGGCCCGCGGGACGCGGACGCCTACCGCCGGTTCGTCCGGGTGTGGAGTCCGCGCAGCGCCAGGGTGATGCGGGCCTTCGGCGGCGCACCGACGCCGGGCAGGCTGGTGCGGTCGTTCTGGGGACTGGACGCGAAGAACGGCGGCAGCGCACTCTCGCGAGAGTTCCTGCAATCCGGCGACGCCCTGTTGGACGCGTTCTTCGAGGACGAACGGTTGAAGGCGTCGCTGGCCTGGTTCGGCGCGCAGTCCGGGCCGCCGATGTCGGAGCCGGGCACGGCGCCGATGGTCGGCTTCGCCGCGCTCATGCACACGCTGCCACCGGGGCGAGCGGTCGGCGGCAGCGGGGCGCTGACCACCGCGCTGGTGGCGCGGCTGCGGTCCGACGGCGGGGTGGTGACCGCGGGCGACGCGGTGTCCGCCCTGCATCGCGATGGGGACCGCTGGCGGGTGCGCACCGCCTCGGGCCGGGAGTTGCGCGCGAGCACCGTGATCGCGGGCTGCCACGTGCTGACCACCCTGGACCTGCTCCGCGACGGCGGCTTCGACGGCGCGGTGCTCGACGACTGGCGCACGCGCATCCGCGTCGGTCCCGGGATCGGGATGGTGGTGCGGGCCGCCGCTTCGGCGCTGCCCCGTTATCCCGGCAGTCCGATCGATCACTCCGCCCGCGGCCTGCAATTTCTGGTGTCCGATCGCGCGCAGTTGCGTCGTGCGCACGGCGCGGCCCTGGCGGGTGACCTCCCGCCGCGACCGGTCGTGCTGGCCATGAGCTTCAGCGCCGTGGATCCGACCATCGCGCCGCCCGGCGAGCACCAGATATCGCTGTGGGCGCAATGGCACCCGTACCGACCGGCCTCCGGGGCGGACTGGGCCGGCCTCGCGCAGCGGGAAGGCGACCGGATCATCGCCGAAGTCGATTCCTACGCGCCCGGTTTCGCGGAAACGGTGCTGCGCAGACACGTACAGACGCCCGTGGACCTGGAGCGCGAACTCGGGCTCGTCGGCGGCAACGTGATGCACGTGGAGATGTCGCTGGACCAGATGATGCTGTGGCGTCCGCTGCCCGAGCTGGCGGGGCAGCGGGTGCCCGGCGCGCCGGGACTGTATCTGACGGGCGCGTCCACCCATCCCGGCGGCGGCGTCTCCGGCGCCAGCGGACGGACGGCCGCCGCACTCGCGCTGCGCGACCTGAACCGGCCCAGGTTGTCGCGGTGGCTGCGACGATGACGGATTCGGGCGAACTGCCGCCCGAGGCGGCAGAACGGTCCCGATACCGCTCGGCGAGTTTTCTGCTGCCACTCGCCTTGGTCGTGCTGACGATCGTCGCGCAGATCGGTTACCCACTCGCCGCGGGTGGTGCGCGCGACCGTGTCACCGTCGCGGTCGTGCTGCTCTCCGCCGCGGCCGCGCTGGCGCACGCGACCGCGACCAGGGGGTTCCGCTATGCCGTCGGCTTCCTGATCATCGTTTCCGGCCTCGGGCTCACGGCCGAGGTGATCGGTACCGCGACCGGCATACCGTTCGGCTGCTACGAGTACGCGACCGACCGGCTCGGGCCCGCTCTGCTCACAGTGCCGCTGCTCGTCCCGCTGGCCTGGACCGGCGGGATGTATCCGGTGTGGGTGGTGGCCGGGTTGTTGTCACAGCGCACGGTCACGCGGGTCGTGGCGACGGCGGTGGGTGCGGTGGGCTGGGATCTGTTCCTGGATTCGCAGATGGTGACCGACGGGCAGTGGACCTGGTGTGACACCCGCTCCGGACTGCCCGGGCTGGACCTGATTCCGGTGACCAACTACCTGGGTTGGTTCGCGGTCGCGCTCGCGATGGGCTGCTTGCTGGCGCTCTGGGAGCGAGCGGCTCCGGATCCCGTACGGGTCCCGCGACCGGGTGGCCGCGCGATCGCGGTCGCCGTACCGGTGGCCTTTTTCCTGTGGACCTGGCTGGGGTCGGCGCTGGCCCACGCGGTGTTCCTCGGTCTCCTGCCGTCGGCCGGATACGGTTTCGCCGGTATGGGTGTGCTCGGTGTTCCCCTGCTCGTCGTCCTGGCTCGCGCGCGCCGCTGACCCGGGGTGATTCCCCGCACTCGGCGCGCCGACGCGCGCGATGAGTGGCGCGTTTCATTCCGGGCGGACGGCCTGGCACGATGTCACCCGTGCAGCCGAGTCCCGTCACCACGAAGCTCGAAACCTTGGATCGTCCGCCGCGGCGGGTCCCACGCCGTGCCCTGCGTGCCGCTTCGGTCGTCCTGCTCGCGGCGATGCTGGTCCCGATGCTCGCAGCGTGCCTGCGGGTCCAGGTTTCGATGGGGGTCTCGTCCAACGACCGGGTGTCCGGACGGATCGTCGCCGCCGTGGTGCCCGCCGACCCCGGGGACAAGGGTCCGCAGCTGAAGGCGCCCGAGACGCTGGCCGCCAAGGTGCGGGTGGAGCCGTACGCCCAGGACGGATATACGGGCAGCCAGGTCTTCTTCGAGGATCTGTCGTTCGGCGAGGTGCAGCAGCTCGGCGGGCTGTCCGAGCAGACCCAGGGCATGTTCCAGTTGCAATTCCAGCGCACCGGCGATCTGGTCAGCCTGAGCGGGCGGGTCGATCTGAAATCGGTGCCGCCGCACGGTTCGGACGTGCAGTTCACCATCGCGTTCCCGGCGCGCGTCGCCAAGACCAACGGCAGCCGCGAGGGCGACAACGTCGTCTCCTGGAAGCTGCCGCCCGGTGATGTCTCCACATTGCGCGCCGAGGTCAGTTACGCCGACCCGAACACCCGCTCGTTCGCGGGCTGGGCGGGCATCGCGGGCGGCATCACGCTCGCGGTGGCCGCCATCGTCGCGGCCATGGCGTACATGGACCGCAACCCCGCCGCGCCCGGCGCGCCGGAAGTCGGCTTCTCTCTCAGCCGCTGGTGGCGCTCGGTGACGCAGAATCGCTGAGCGACAGGTCGGTGTGCCGCGATAGCGTGGCCCGCATGGTGAGTGCCGACCTGCCGAAGACGTTGCGCGCGAACTCGATCCTGCCTTCCTTCGCCGCCGCGGTCGCCGCGCTCGGCGCGGGCCTCGCGCTGTACAACCGGATCACCGTGCGGCGGTTGACGAACACCCCGACGACGGTGATCGAACCGGTCACCGTCTGTATCCCGGCGCGCGACGAGGCCGACCGGCTACCCGAGCTGATCGGCGACCTGCGCGCCCAGGTGGGCGTGCCGCGCATGGCGGTACGCATCCTCGACGACGGGTCCACCGACGACACCGGCGCCGCGGCCCGCGCGGCGATCGACGGCGACCCGCGTTTCACGCTGCTGCGCAGCGAGTCCGACCCGGTCCCCGGCTGGACCGGAAAAGCCGCCGCCTGCGTCCGGCTGGCCGAGGAGGTGTCGACGCCGGTGCTGATCTTCTTGGACGCCGACGTGCGACTGGCCCCGACGGCGCTCGCGGCAGCGGTCGGCGCGCTGCGCGGACGACGCGCCGCGTTGGTCTCCCCGTGGCCCCTGCAAGTGGCAGGCTCGGTGGCGGAGGCGCTGGTGCAGCCCCTGCTGTGCTGGTCGTGGGCCTCGACGCTGCCGGTCACCGCGGCCGACCGGAGCCTTCGGCCCGCCACGGCGGTGGCGTGCGGGCAGTTCCTCGTGTTCGACAACGCCGCGTACCGGTCGGTGGGCGGCCACACGGCGGTGGCCGGAAGCGTCACCGAGGACCTCGACATCGCCCGTACGCTGCGTCGAGCCGGTCACTCCACGGTTCTGGTGGCCGCGGGACCGCTGGCCCGCACCAGGATGTATCGCGACGCCGCGGAATTGGACGCGGGCTACTCCCGCTGGCTCTGGTCGGCCTACGACGGCACGATAACGGGTGGAGCGGCGGTGGGACTGGTTGCCGCCCTTGCCTATTGGCTGCCGCCCGCAGTGGCGGTGTTCGGCCGCGGGGCGCACCGCCGGGCGGGCCTGATCGGCTGGCTCGCCGCCGTCGCCGGGCGACTGCTGGCCCGCTCGACCGAAACCGGGGGCCCGCTGAAACCTTCGGATCTGTCTGCCGCCGTCGCGCACCCGGTATCGGTGGCGGTGTATCTGCTTTTGTGGGTGCGGTCACACCTGGCCCGTCGCCGCGGCACGGCGCGCTGGAAAGGTCGGCCGCTGCCCTGAGCGACCGTGCCGCGGTGACGGAATCTCACGGCACCGGGGTGATTCCCACCGTCGGCAGGAAGAAGCATGACTTGGCGCCGTTCTGCACCGTGCCGAACATCGCGGCGAGCACGGTGCCCTTCCCGGTGTCCACCGGGACCGCGCGCACCCCGCCCATCGGGAGGGACGCGACGAGGAAGTCCCGGATCGCCTGCTCGGCCACGGGCCGCTGGTCCGGCGGAACGGCCGCGGGAACCATCGAACGCGCGACCTCTGGCAGCGGCCCCATGGCGGCCGTGCCGCTGCGGCCGGTATTCAAATTCAGCCAGCTCACCTGCATTCCCGCGGTATTCGGGCCGTCCGGACCGAGCCCGTAGGGCACGAAGGTGAACATGGCCTGCCCGGCCTTGACGGCGCTGAGGTCCTGGCCGGGAATCTGGACAGTGGTCTTCGGCCACGGCCCCGGAATGGCGCCTGCCACGGCGGGCGCCAGACCGGCCGTGGTGTTGTCGAGGCAGAACGCCGACGCGCTCGGGTACGCGAACGGCTGGATACCGAGCGCGCGCAACGCGTCGAGCGCGGCTTGATACGCGCCGAACAGGTCACCGGGGGCGGCGATCGGCACGGAGTCCTCGGGGAACGCGGGAATCGTGGCATCCGGAGCCGCGAACGCGGCCCCCGGCCCGGCGAGCACGAAGGCGATCGAACTGGTCGCGACAGCGGACAACTGGGTCAGACGGCGCAATATGTTCACGAAACCTCCTCATCGGCGGAACGATCGAGGGGGACAGTACTCCGGCAAACACAATCAGCAGCCGGTATTGCACACAGCAATTTCGTGGCGAGTCCCGTTTGCCCGGAACGGACCTCCGCGTAGCCCACCGGCGTTCCCCAGCGTCGGCGATAGCCGTATGCTGCATCGGACCATCCCAGTCCGGCGCCACGCGCCCGGGATCGGCGAAGCGGCGAAACTCACCTCGCCGTCGGCAGAGCAGCGCACGCCCGGTTACTACAAAGATCCGATGAATCGGCGTCGACAAGATCTACGCTCACGGTGATTACTTCTCTTGTTCCAGGCTTCCCTTACTGGGCATCATGATTCGGCTCGCCCCTGACATCCGTTGACAGGGGGTCGGCGCCAACCATCCAGAGCGACCGAGAGACCTGGCTCGTCGACGTCGCAGCAACCCCCCGGTCACCGGGTGCGGGTGCTTCCGCCGGGACCGATGGAGGAACCGAAGTGATCATCGAGGACCCGTCATGAGCGCGTCCACCGCGCCGGACGCCGCCCCCGAGGCGGCCGCGCCGATCGAACCGGACCCGACCGGAACACCGGCCCCCGCCGAGACCGGCGCGACGCCGACCGTCGCAAAGACCCGGCATCCCTGGCGCTGGGTGATCAGTGCCGTCGCGCTGATCCTGCTCGCCCAGTTCGTGCACGGGCTGGCCACCAATCCCGGCTGGGATTGGCCGACGTTCGCGCGGTACATCACGGCCGAGTCGGTGCTGTCGGCGCTGCGGGTCACCTTGGAGCTGACCGCGTGGGGCACGGCGCTGGGCTTTCTGCTCGGCACCGCGCTCGCGATCGCCCGGCTGTCGAACAACCCGGTGCTGCGGGTGATCGCGTGGGTCTACATCTGGGCATTCCGCTCGATTCCGCTGATCGTGCAGCTGCTGTTCTGGTTCAACATCGCCTACCTGTATCGGACCCTCTCGGTCGGCGTCCCGTTCGGGCCCGCGCTGTTCACCTTCGAGGTGAACGGGGTGATCAGCGGTTTCACCGCCGCCGTGATCGGCTTGGCGCTGCATCAGGCGGCGTATTCGGCCGAGATCATCCGGGCCGGTTTCATCTCGGTGGACGCGGGTCAGCTGGAAGCCGCCGCCGCCTTGGGGATTCCACGGCTGCGGCAATTCCGCACGGTGGTGGCGCCGCAGGCGATGCGCTCGATCCTGCCGAACGCGGCCAACGAGGTGATCAGCCTGTTCAAGGGCACCTCGATCGTGTCGGTGATGGCGATCGCCGAGCTGTTCTACCAGGTCCAGGTCATCTACGGGCGCAACGGACGGGTGGTGCCGCTGCTGATGGTCGCGACGGTCTGGTACATCGTGCTCACCACGGCGCTCTCGGTGGCGCAGTACTACATCGAACGCCACTACGCCAAGGGCGCGCACCGCACGCCGCCGCCGACGCCGCTGCAACGCGCGTGGCGGAAGCTGCGCGAGGTCGCCGAGGCCGGGCCCGCCGCACCGCGCGGAGCGACCCGATGAGCGCCACACTCGCCGTGCAGGTCCGCGGCGTCCGGAAATCCTTCGGCTCGCACGAAGTGTTGCGCGGCATCGATCTCACCGTGCGATCCGGCGAGGTGGTGGCCGTGATCGGCCCATCCGGGTCGGGCAAGTCGACCCTGCTGCGCGTGGTGAACCATCTGGAGACGCTGGACGCGGGCACCGTGCACATCGACGGCGAGCTGATCGGATATCGGCTGCGCCGCGACCGCTTGCACGCGCTGCCCGACCACGCGGTGCGCAAGCAGCGCTCCCGGATCGGCTTCGTCTTCCAGCAGTTCAATCTGTTTCCGCACCTGACCGTGCTCGACAACGTCACGCTCGCACCGCTGTCCGCGCAGCGGCGCGACCGGACCGAGGTGGAGCGCGAGGCACGCCTGCTGCTGGATCGGGTCGGCATCGGACACCTGGCGGACGCGTATCCGCGCAGGCTGTCGGGCGGGCAGCAGCAGCGGGTGGCGATCGCTCGCGCGCTGGCGCTGCGCCCGCGCGTGATCCTGTTCGACGAGCCGACCTCCGCGCTGGACCCGGAACTGGTCGGCGAAGTGCTCGACGTGATCCGCGATCTGGCGCACGGCGGCACCGCGCTGGTGATCGTCACCCACGAGATCGGCTTCGCCCGTGAGGTCGCCGACACCGTGGTGTTCCTCGACGAGGGCGTCATCGTCGAGCAGGGCCCGCCCTCGGTCGTTCTCGACCATCCCGAACACCCGCGCACTCGCGCGTTCCTTTCCCGAGTCCGTTGACGAACAGGTATCCGATGAAGTTCTCCGCCCTGGTCACCGCCGCCGCGACCGCGGTCGTGCTGCTGGCCACCGGCTGCACCGACCCCGAGGCGGACAGCGCCGCGCAGCCCGCCGGTTCGGTCACCTTCGACCTCTCCCCCGCCCAGTCCGGCCGCGTTCGCACCGCCAAGGTCGATGCCATCGCCGCCGAGGTGCCGAAGGCGATCCGCGACCGCGGCACGCTGGTCGTGACCGGCACGTCCGGGGCAGCGCCGCCGCTGCGGTTCTACGCCACCGACGACAGGACGGTGGTCGGCTCGGAGATCGACTTCGCCTCGCTGGTCGCCGACATCCTCGGCCTGAAACTCGATGCGCAGGTGGCCGATTGGTCGCAGAACTTCGTGCGGGTGGACTCCGGTGAGGTGGACGCGTTCATCTCCAACGTCACCGTCACCGAGGAACGCAAGGAGAAGTACGACTTCGCGACCTACCGCAAGGACAATGTCGCGCTGGAGGTGCCGATCCAGAGCAAGCTGGAATACAAGGATCGGACGAGCCTGGCGGGCAAGCGGATCGGCGTCGGCAGCGGCACCAACCAGGAGCAGCTGCTGGTGAAGTGGAACGAGCAGAACCGGGCCGAGGGCTTGCCCCCGATCGACATCGCCTACTTCCAGCAGACCACCGACTACTACCTGGCGCTGGCCTCGCAGCGGCTCGACGGCTACCTCGGCCCGAACCCGACGGCGATCTACCACGCGGCCACCGCGAAGCAGACCAGGATCGTGGGCACCTTCTCCGGTGCGGGCGACGCGCTGCAAGGCGAGATCGCCGTGCTCACCAAGAAGGACAGCGGGCTGATCACCGCCGTGCAGCACGCGCTCGCCTACGCCATCGAGCACGGCACATATCAGCAGGTGATCGACCGTTGGGGCCTGCAGAGCGAGAAGGTCGCCGAATCGCGGATCAACCCGCCCGGCCTGCCGAAGAAGCGCTGAGCCGATGACACAACCGCTCTCGACCCCGACGCTGCGCGTGCACCGGGTCGCCCAGGACGACCCCCTGGCCGCGCCCCTGCTGGCCGAACTCGCCCTCGAGTACAGCAGCCGCTACGGTCGCACGCCCGGCGAGGTGCACGCCTCGTTGCGCGAGCACTCCGCCACCGCGTTCGCGCCGCCGCACGGCGCGCTGCTGGTCGTCACCCGCGACGGAGAAGTGGTGGCGGGCGGCGCGTTCCAGCGCTACGACGCGCACACCGCGGAGCTGAAGCGGATCTGGACCTCGCGGGAGCACCGCAGGCAAGGGCTCGGGCTGTTCGTACTCGAGCAGCTGGAAGCCGAGATCGCGCGCCGCGGCTACCGGCGGATCTACCTGACCACCGGACCGCGTCAGCCCGAAGCGGTCGCCCTCTATCTCGCCGCCGGTTACCGCGCGCTCTACGACCCGGACCTGCCCGCGGAGCAGATCGGGCCGCATCCCTTCGAGAAGCGGCTGCCCGTGCTGGGAGCGATCGCGTGAAGTTCCTGCTGTTCACCTTGGTCACCCGGGTACCCGATCCGCGGACCGGCCGCCTGCCCGGCACCCGGGAACGCCTGCGCGACGTCGTCGGCCAGGCGCGGCTGGCCGAGGAACTGGGTTACGACGGGTTCGCCGTCGGGGAGCGGCACGAGGATCCGTTCCTGTCCGCCGCGCCGCCGGTCATCTTGTCCCACCTGGCTGCCCTCACCTCGCGGATCACGCTGTTCACCGCGGTGACCACGCTGAGCCTGCTGGACCCGGTGCGCGCTTTCGAGGACTACTCCACGCTGGACAACCTGTCCGGCGGGCGGCTCGAGCTGATCATCGGCAAGGGCAACGGCGCCGCACAGGCGCAGCTGTACCACGTCACGCCCGACGACCAGTGGGACCGCAATCGCGAAGGCTACGAACTGTTCCGCGCCCTGTGGGCCGGTGACAACGTGACCTGGTCGGGGCGCTTTCGGCCGCCGCTGCGCGAGGCCAAAGCATTGCCGCGGCCGTGGCAGCCGAAGATCCGGATCTGGCACGGCAGCGCCACCAGCCGCGAATCGGTGGAACTGGCCGCGCGCCACGGTGATCCGCTGTTCTCGGCGAACGTCACCAACCCGATCGAGCCGTATGCCGAGCTGGTGCGCCACTACCGGGAACGCTGGACGTTCCACGGCCACGACCCCGCCGACGCGCTGGTCGGCGCGGGCACCGCCGGATTCCAGGTGTCGCGCACCTCGCAGGAGGCGCTCGCGGCCTACGCGCCGATCTTCGAAGCGCGGCTGGCGCTGGCGCGCGAACGCGGGCTGCCGGTGGTGTTCGAGACCCTCGACGACTACGTGGCCCGCAGTTCGGCGCTGATCGGCAGCCCGGAGCAGGTGATCGACGAGGTCGGCCGCCAGCACGAGCACCTCGGCCACGAGGTGATCCACCTGTCCGCAGAACGCGACGGCCGCCCCGAGCGGCAGTACCTGGACGGCCTCGAGCTGTTCCAGGCCGAGGTGGCGCCCGAATTGCGCCGCCGCATTCCCAGCCGACCGTTGGCGACCGGTGTCGCCGACGCCGACCCCGACCAGGGCGAGGAACTCGCCCGACCCGAAGTATCTGGAGTTGCCCCGTGATCCGAACCCGTCACCGAATCGTCGCGCTGGCCGGCGCGCTCGCCGCGGCCACCACCGTGGCCGCCTGCGGCAGTGATTCGGCCGCGCCCGGCGGCGACGCGGGCCCGCCCCAGCGGGGCGGTGTACTGCGCTACGGCCTGTCCCAGGCGCCGACCTGCTCGGATCCCGCCCAGGCGGGCACCAATCAGACGCTCTACGTCGCCCGGCAAATCGTGGATTCGCTGACCGACCAGGACCCGGCCACCGGCGAGCTGAAGCCGTGGCTGGCGCAGAGCTGGGAGACGAGCCCCGACGCGAAAGTCTTCACCTTCCACCTCGTCGACGGCGTCACCTTCAGCGACGGCACGCCGCTCACCGCCGAATCGGTGCGCAACACGTTCGATTCGGTCGTGAAGATCGGCTCGGGCAAGGCGCCGCTGGGCAGCAGCTACCTCACCGGCTACGTCGGGACCACTGCCGTGGACCGGCTCACCGCCCGGGTCGAGTTCAGCAAGCCCAACGCACCGTTCCTGCAGGCGTCCTCGACCGCGGCGCTCGGCATCCTGGCCGACGTGACCACGGCCAAGCCTGCCGAGCAGCGCTGCCTCGGCGACAACATCGGCAGCGGACCGTTCACCTACGCGGCCTACCGCCAGGACGCCGCGGTGACGCTGGCCAAACGGACCGGCTACCACTGGGGTTCGGCGGTGTTCGCCCATCGGGGCGAGGCCTACCTGGACAAGATCGAGTTCACCGTGGTGCCCGAATCCGGCGTCCGCACCGGCAGTCTCGCCTCCGGGCAGCTGGACGCGATCAGCGACGCGCTGCCGCAGGACGCTCCGCAGATCGAGGCGGCGGGTGGCCGGGTGCTCAGCACCGCCAACCCGGGTGTGCCGTTCGGCTTGCAGCTCAACGTCACCAGAGGTCCGTTGCGCGATCCGGCGGTGCGCCGGGCCCTGCTGCCCGCCATCGATCGCAAGCAACTGGTCGACACGGTGCTCGGCCCGCAGTTCAAGCCCGCCACCAGCACACTCGCCAGCACCACACCCGGCTACACCGACCTCTCCGCACGTCTGGCCTACGACCCGGCGAAGTCGCGCACGCTCCTGGATCAGGCCGGGTGGCTGCCCGGCGCGGATGGCGTCCGGGCGAAAAACGGCGAGCGGTTGTCGTTCTCGGTGCTGTTCAGCCAGGTGTTCGCGGGCAACCAGGCGATCCTCGAACTGGTGCAGCAGCAGTTGCGGCAGGTCGGCGTCGAGCTGAAGCTGGACCTGGTGTCCTCGGCGGAGGCCACGGCGCGCCAGAGCAGCAAGGATTTCGATTCCTTCTACGGCAACACCACCCGCGCCGACGGTGACATTCTGCGCACCACCTTCGGCCTCGAAGGGCGCAATCTCAACGCGCGCGGCCCCGTCCCCGCGTTGGACGACGCGCTGAACGGGCAGGTCAGCACCGTCGACGCCGCGACACGCAACGGGCTCATCCGCACCGCGCAGGAACAGGTGCTCGACGCCGGACTGCAGCTCCCGACCGTCGAGCTGTCCCAGGCGATCGGCGCGAGCGCGAACACGCGCGATCTGAAGTTCGAAGCCTCCGCCCGATTGCAGTTCTTCGACACCTGGCTGAGCGGACGGTAGTCATGGCGCGCTATCTGGCCCTGCGGGCACTGCAGGCGATCTGGGTGCTGTGGGCGGCGTTCACGCTGTCGTTCGTTGTGCTGTACCTGCTGCCCGCCGACCCGATCTCGATCGCGGCCGACGCCGGCGGCGCGGGCACGCCGGTGGACAAGGCCGCCATCGCCGAGATGCAGGCCCGCTACGGGCTGGATCGGCCGCTGTGGGAACAGTATTGGACCGCGCTCGGGCACGCCGTGCGCGGCGACCTCGGGCATTCCATCGCGACCGGGCAGCCGGTCACCGGCGCGATCGGTGACGCGCTACCCGCCACGCTCGAATTGACCGGCACCGCATTGCTCTTCGCGGTCGTGGGCGGCGTCGCGCTGGCGTTCACGGCCACCCAGACCCAGCGGCCGTGGCTGCGCAACGCCTTGGTCGCGCTGCCGTCGCTCGGCGTCTCGGTGCCGACCTTCTGGACCGGACTGCTCCTGCTGCAAGTGTTCTCGTTCCAATTGCGGCTGGCTCCGGCATTCGGCGGACACGGTTTCGCCGGCACGGTGCTGCCCGCACTCACCCTGGCCCTGCCGATCGGCGCGGTCATCGCACAAGTGCTCACCGCCGGGTTGGAGACGACCTGGCGTCAGCCGTTCGTCGACGTGGCCCTGGCCAAGGGTGGGTCGCGCTGGTGGGTGCGGCGCACGCACGTGCTGCGCCCGGCCAGTGTGCCCGCGTTCACCATCGCGGGGGTCCTGGTCGGCAACATGCTCGCCGGATCGGTGGTGGTGGAGACGGTCTTCGCCCGCCAAGGCGTCGGGCGGCTGACCCAGACCGCGGTACTGGCGCAGGACATCCCGGTGGTGCAGGGCATCGTGCTGCTCACCTCGGTGGTGTTCGTCAGTGTGAATCTCGCGGTGGACCTGCTGTATCCGCTGCTCGACCCGCGCATCGCCGCCCGCTCTCGCGGTGTGCGCGGCGAGTCCGAGCAGACCGCCGCCGACACCGCCGAGGAGGCGATCGTTCGTGCCTGACCCCGCTCCCGTCATTCGTACCGCCGGGCTCGTGCCCGGCGCACCGCTCGCCGAGGGGGTGCGGACTCGTGGTTGACGTCACCGAGGAACAGCGCGCAGCGGTGCTGACCGGTCTGCGGCGACCCGCCGTGCGGTGGAAGACTCTGCGCGGCAACGCCGGATTGCTGGTTGCGGGCGCCGTCGCGCTGCTCGCCGTGGGGTGGGCGCTGGCGCCGTCGGTGTTCGCCGGCGGCGACCCGCTGACCGGCGTGCCCGCGCAGAAGTTGCAGAGCCCCAGCGCTCGGCACTGGTTCGGCACCGACAATCTCGGGCGCGATCTGTACACCCGGATGGTGCACGGCGCCGGGCTATCGCTGACCGCCACCCTGGCCGCGGTGGGCATCGCGCTGGTCGCCGGGGCGCTGCTCGGGCTGTTGTCCGGCGCGATCGGCGGCGTGGTGGACGCCATCGTCATGCGGCTGGTCGACGTGCTGCTGTCGGTGCCCTCGCTGCTGCTGTCGCTCGCGCTGGTCACCGCGCTCGGCTTCGGCACCCGCAACGTGGCGCTGGCGGTGGGCATTTCGCTGGTGGCCAACTTCGCCCGCGTGATGCGATCGGAAGTGCTGCGGGTGCGCCAGGCGGTGTACGTGGAAGCCGCCCACGCCGCGGGCGCGCGCTGGTACACGGTGCTGGCCAGGCACGTGCTGCCCAATTCCATCCAGCCCGTACTCGCCTTGGCCGCAGTGGAATTCGGCATGGCGGTGCTGGCCGTGTCGGCGCTGAGCTTCCTCGGCTACGGCGCGAAGCCGCCCACGCCGGAGTGGGGCACGCTGATCTCCGAGGGCCGCAACTATCTCGCGACCGCGTGGTGGATGACCACCCTGCCCGGTCTCGTCATCATCGCCGTCGTGCTCGCCGCGCAACGCCTCGGCCGCGCGATCGGGAAGGGAGAACGCGCGTGAGCGCCCCGGCATCTCCACTGCTGCACGTCGAGGACCTGCGGGTTCGTTATCGCTCGGACACCGGCCCGGTCACCGCGCTCGACGGTGTGTCACTCACCGTGGCCCGCGGCGAGGTGGTGGCGCTGGTCGGCGAGTCCGGTTCCGGCAAGTCCACGCTCGCCCACGCCGTGATCGGCCTGCTCGGCGCGAACGCCGAGATCGCGGGTGGCACCGTGACCTTCGACGGCGCCGTGGTCGACACCGGCTCCGAACGCGCGCTGCGGCGGCTGCGGGGAGCGCGCATCGGCTTCGTCCCGCAGGACCCCGGCCTGTCGCTGAACCCCGTCCGGCGGATCGGCGACCAAGTGGCCGAATCGCTGCTGGTACACGGACTGGCCGACCGCAAAGCGGCACGGGCGCGGGCGATCGAGCTGCTGACCGACGCCGGACTGGACCGGCCCGAACTACGGGCCACCCAGTACCCGCACGAGCTTTCCGGCGGGCAGCGCCAGCGGGTGCTGATCGCCTCGGCGCTGGCCTGCGCACCGGACCTGGTCATCGCCGACGAGCCGACCAGCGCGCTCGACGCGACGGTCGCGCGCCGGGTACTGGATCGGCTCGCCGAGCAGATCGCGGCGCGCGGCACGGCGGTGCTGCTGATCACCCACGATCTGGCCGTCGCCGCCGAACGCGCGGACCGGCTGGTCGTGCTCAACGGCGGCGAGGTGGTGGAAAGCGGCGCCACCGCCGAACTGCTGGCCACGCCGCACCACCCGTACACCAAGCGCCTGCTCGCCGCCTCACCCAGCCTCGCGCCCGCCGACGGCTACCGCGAGCCCAAGCCCAGGACGGGCGAGCCGCTACTGGTCTTGCGCGAGGTGCACAAGACCTTCCGGGCGCACGGGGGCGACAACGTGACGGCGGTGGCCGGGGTCGGTTTCGAACTCGGGCGCGGCGAGACCCTCTCGCTGGTCGGCGAATCCGGATCGGGCAAGTCCACCACCGCGCGGATCGCGCTGCGGCTCACCGAACCCGACCGCGGCGAGGTCACCTTCGACGGGCAGTCGCTGTCGCGGGCCCGCGGGTCGCGGCTGCGCGCACTGCGCAAACGCTTTCAGGTGGTGTACCAGAACCCCTACGCCTCACTGGATCCGCGTTGGCGAGTCGGTGCGATCGTCGAGGAACCGTTGCGCGCGTTCGGCATCGGAAACCGCGCGCAGCGCCGCGACCGCGTGGCGGAGCTGCTCGCGCAGGTCGCGCTCCCGGCCGGTTTCGCCCAGCGCAGGCCCGCCGAGTTGTCCGGAGGACAGCGTCAGCGCGTCGCCATCGCCCGGGCGCTGGCGCTGCATCCGGAACTGCTGGTGCTCGACGAACCGGTCTCCGCGCTGGACGCCTCGGTGCAGGCGCAGATCCTCGAATTGCTCGACCGGCTGCAGGCCGAGTTGTCGCTGAGCTACCTGTTCATCTCGCACGATCTGGCGGTGGTGCGCCGCATCAGCGATCACGTCGCGGTGCTGCGGCACGGCCGCATCGTCGAATCCGGCCGCACCGCCGAGATCTTCGGCGATCCGCGACACGAGTACACCCGTGAGCTGTTGTCGGCCATACCGGCGCCCGCCCTGGCGAAAGGCGTGTCCTGATGCCGCGTCCGACCTACCGCCACAGCCGCGTGCTGAACCGGCCGAGCTGGGCTCCGTGCCGCAGCCGCCGGGAACCCGCCGTCTCGTCCTCCGCGATTACCCCTCCCCGCTCACCGGAGCCCACCACCGGCCACAAGCCGAGCACGTGGTGGCACCGACCGAAAAGGATCGCCCTGATGGTGTACTCCGCCTTCAACCGGAAGCCCGACGCCGACGCCGAACCGGCCGCCGCGCCGGACGTCGCAGCCGACCCCGCCGTCTTCGAAGCCGACCCGGCCCGCTGGTGGCGCACCCGGCTGCGCGCGCCGCGCGCCGCCGAGATCTCCGGTAACGCGCGGGTACACGCGGGCGCACCGGTCCGCGCCGAGCGGGACCGCCGCGTCGTCCGCTCCTCGCCCGGCATTCGCGCCGCGCTGTGGCAGCAGGCGTTGTTCTCGGCCCCCGATGTCGCCGGAGCGGGCACGCACCCGGCGCTGCGGCGGCAGATCGACGCGGAGGGCACGGCCTGATGACGGATTCCGGCTTCTTCCTCGCCATCGAAGCGGCGGGGACCGGCGCGCACCCCGCGTCCTGGCGGCGTGCCGACTCACGCGCCGAAGATCTGTTCACCGGGCGGTACTGGGTCGATCTGATCGTCGCGGCTGAGCAGCTGGGCGTCGACGCGGTGTTCCTGCCCGACTCGTTCGGCTTGCAGCCCGGCGGCCCCGGCGCCACCCGGGGCAGGCTCGACGCTGTCGCGATCGCCGCCCGCGTCGCCGCCGCCACTCATCGCGTCGGCCTGATCCCGCAGGCGCCGGTCACCCACACCGAGCCGTTCCATCTGGCGAAGGCGTTCCAGAGCCTGGATTTCGCCACGCTCGGCCGGGCGGGCTGGGAGGTCACAGTGTCCGAAGGAGACGAGCAGGCGCTGGCGTTCGGACGCAAACCGGCACAGGAGGCGTCCGCGCTGTGGCACGAGGCCGACGAGGCGATCGAGGTCGTCACCCGGCTGTGGGACAGCTGGGAGGACGACGCGGAGATCCGCGACGCCGCCACCGGCCGCTTCGTCGACCGGGACAAACTGCACTACATCGACTTCACCGGCGACAACTTCGCGGTGAAGGGGCCATCGATCACTCCGCGCTCGCCCCAGGGTCAGCCGATCGTCGCTGTGCGCGCCGACGGCGCGGCCGACACCGAGGTCGTGCTGCGCCGCGCCGACCTGATCCGGATCGGCGCGGCGGATATCGACGCGGCGCGGGCGCGGCGCACCGAAGTGCGTGCTGCGCTGACGGCCGCGGGACGCGACCCCGACAGCGTGCAGGTGCTGCTGGATCTGGACATCCATCTGGCGGACTCCGCGGACACGGCACGCGTGGACGTCCACACTTTGGACAGCTGGGCCGACCCGGTCCGCACCCCCGCGCCGGCCGCCCTTCGCCACGTCGGGACCACCGCGACGCTGCGTGAACTGCTCGCGGACGTGGCCGCCGCCGAGGCCGCCGACGGCGTGGTCCTGCGCCCCCTCGCGCTTCCCGCCGCCGTGCGCCAGCTGTCCGCGCTGGACCGGAAGCCGCGGCCCGCAGGCACTTTACGCGCTCGCCTCGGCCTGCCCCGCCCGGCGAGCCGCTACGCCACCAGCACGGAAGGCACGCCGTCGTGACCGACAAGCCCCGCAAGCCCGTCCACCTCGCCGCCCACTTCCCCGGCGTGAACAACACCACCGTCTGGAGCGATCCCGAGTCGGGCAGCCAGATCGATTTCGCGTCGTTCGAGCATCTGGCGCGGACCGCCGAGCGCGGCCTGTTCGACTTCTTCTTCCTCGCCGAAGGACTGCGGCTGCGCGAACACCTCGGCCGCATCCACGATCTGGACGTCGTGGGCAGGCCGGACACCTTCACCGTGCTCAACGCGCTGGCCGGGGTGACCGAGAAGCTGGGCCTCGCGGGCACCATCAACAGCACCTACAACGAACCGTTCGAGCTGGCCAAGCAATTCGCCTCGCTCGACCACCTCTCCGGCGGGCGCGCGGCCTGGAACGTCGTGACCTCCTCCGACGCGTTCACCGGTGCGAACTTCCGGCGCGGCGGCTATCTCGAGCACGGGCAGCGCTACCGCCGCGCGGCCGAGACCGTCGACGTGACCCGGGCGTTGTGGGACAGTTGGGCCGCGGACTCCCTGGTCGTCGATCGGGAGGCCGGGGTGTTCGCCCGCGACATCCCGGAAACCCGGCATCGCGGAACGCAATTCGACATCGCCGCCCGATTCGTGCTCCCGCCGAGCCCGCAAGGCCACCCGGTGCTGCTGCAGGCGGGCGACTCCGACGACGGCCGGGAATTCGGCGCGGCCACGGCCGACGCGATCTTCACCGGCCACGGCACCCTGGCGGACGGGCAGCGTTTCTACGCCGATCTCAAAGGCCGCCTGGCCAAATACGGGCGCACCCCCGACGAGCTGAAGATCCTCCCGGCCGCCACCTTCGTCCTCGGAGACACCGAGGCCGAAGCCGAGGAGCGCGCCCGGCACATCCGCCTGCAGCAGGTCGGTCCGCGGACCGCGATCGCATTCCTCGAGCAGGTCTGGGGCCGCGACCTCTCCGGCTACGACCCGGACGGCCCGCTGCCGGACGTCGAGCCCGCCGACGACGTCACCGTCACCCGCGGCCGCGTGCGGCACGCCAAGGATCCCCGCGCGGTCGCCGAGGCTTGGCGGGCCAAGGCGGAAGCCGGCGGGCTCAGCATCCGGGAGCTGATCATCGAGGTCACCGCGCGCCAGCAGTTCATCGGCACGCCCGCGTCGGTCGCCGAGCAGATCGACACCTATGTGCAATCCGACGCCGCCGACGGATTCATCCTCGTCCCGCACCTCACCCCGCACGGGCTCGACGAGTTCGTCGACCGGGTCGTCCCGGAACTCCAGGAGCGCGGCAGCTTCCGCACCGAGTACGCCGGAACCACCTTGCGCGACCACCTCGGCCTGCGCCATCCCCACCGTCGCACCACCGCCCACGAAGGAGCCATAGCGTCATGACCACCAGCATCACCAGCGTTTTCGAGACCGAGTGGGCGCGCTGGCACCACGCGCGCGAGGACCAGTTGCGCGACCCGCTCGGCTTTCTCAGCTTGACCGGGCTGCACTGGCTCACCGACCGCCCCGAGCGGCTGCCGGATGTCCCCGGCACCTGGTGGGTCACCGACGAGAAGGTGTTCATCACCGCCCAGCCCGCCGACCGGCTGGAGTACGACGGGCTCGGCATCGCCGGCGTGCAGATCGTCACCCCCGCCGAAGGCGCGCCCGGACTGCACGTCCGGCAGGAGCGCCGGGTGATCGAGGTGATCCGACGCACCGGTCGCTACGCCGTCCGGGTGCACGACCCGGCCTCCCCCGCCCTGCTCACCTTCGAGGGCATCCCGTCCTATCGACCCGATCCACGCTGGGTGCTCTCCGGGCGGTTCATCCCGTTCGAGGAACAGCGGACCGTGGTCACCGGCGCGGTGATCGAGGGACTCGAACACCACCACAGCGCCGCGGGCACCATCGAATTCCGCGTCGGCGAGGTGACCGAACGGGTCGTCGCGTTCGGCGACCGGAACGACCTGCGCGTGCTGTTCACCGACGCGACCAGCGGTGTGACGACCTACCCGGCCGCGCGGTCACTGACCGTGGGCGCACCGGAGGCGGACGGCACGGTGGTGCTGGACTTCAACCGCGCGGCGAATCTGCCCTGCGCCTTCACCGATTTCGCGACCTGCCCGGTGGCGCCCGCGCAGAACCGGCTGCGCGTGGCCATCGAAGCGGGCGAGCAGGATCCGCGGCAGGGGCGTGCGGCATGAGCGGGTCCGTTCCCCTATCGATCCTGGACCTGTCCCCGATCAGCGCGGGCTCCACCGCGCAGCAGGCGCTGCGCAACACCGTCGATCTGGCCCAGCACGCCGAACAGTGGGGCTACCACCGGTACTGGCTGGCCGAGCACCACTTCGTCAGGGTGGCCAGTTCCTCCTCGATCACCCTGATCGGCTTGGTCGCCGCGGCCACCAAGCGCATCCGCGTGGGTTCGGCGGCCGTGCAGGTGGGTCATCACACCTCGGCCTCGATCGTGGAAGCGTTCGGCACGATCGACGCGCTGTACCCGGGCCGGCTCGACCTGGGGCTGGGCCGGTCGGGTCATCGGCGCAGCCAGTTCGGGGCCGAAGCCGGGCGCAACAAGGGCGGTAAACCGGTGGTCGACGCGGTGACCGGGCGCACCGAGATCCGCGACGGCGTGGTCGTTCCGCCGCCGTTCGACCCGGGCCGCATCCTGGACCGGTCGAGGTTCATCGCCTCGGTGGGCGCGTTGCAGCAGCGCGGCGCGGAGCCGCTGGATTTCGCCGAGCAGATCGGCGAGGTGCGCGCCCTGTTGGCCGGTAGTTTCGTCAGCCCGGAAGGCGTTGCGCTGCACGCTGTTCCCGGTGAGAACGCACAGGTGCGGCTGTGGCTGTTCGGCAGTACCGGCGGCGAGAGCGCGGAGCTGGCCGGGCGGCTGGGGCTGCCGTTCGCCGCGGCCTATCACGTCTCGCCGGGCACCGCGCTGGACGCGATCGAGGCGTATCGCGCGGCGTTCCGCCCGTCCGCCGACTTGGCCGAGCCGTACGTGGTGATCTCCGCGGACGTGGTCGTGGCCGAGGACGACGCGACCGCACAGCGGCTGGCCGCCAGTTACGGCCACTGGGTGCACAGCATCCGCAGCGGGTCGGGCGCGGCCGACTATCCCGATCCGGCGACCGTCGCGCCGCTCACCGCGGAGCAGCGGCGTCTGGTCGACGACCGCCTGGCCACCCAGTTCGTGGGATCACCCGGCACAGTCGCGGAACGGCTCGCCGCGCTGCGACGCGTCAGCGGGGCGGACGAGTTGCTCGTCACCACGATCACTCATCAGCACGCCGATCGCCTGGAATCGTATCGGCTGCTCGCCGAGGCATGGGGACTGCGCGCGGCTCGCGCCGCCTGACCGGGGCCCTGCCGGTGCGTCCTCGTGCGCACCGGCAGACTCCGGGATCATCTCGCCTGGGTTCCGTCGATCGGCGTCCGGCCCGGCCGCACCGGCACCGGAGCGCCGCGCGCTACCGCTGAACGCCGATTCGGCCCGTCGCACGTCCCGGATGACCGCTCGACCGGTGGTCGCCGACTCGGCTCGACGCGCACGTCCCGGACGACCGCCCGACCGGTGATCGGCCGTCCGACTCGACATGGGTTCCGGACGACCGCCCGTACGCACCGCTGAACACCGCCGGCTCGACGCGCCGTGATCAGAGGACCCCGTGCGCGGTCAGGCGCTGACCGGAGTAGCCGTGACGCCGTAACCGAGGTTGGTCAGTACCTCGCTGGTCGCCTTGGCGAAATTCAGCGTGATGAAGTGCAGGCAGGGCGCGCCCTCGTCGATCAGCCGCTGGGCGATCTCGGTGGCGATCTCGATGCCCGCCGCTCGCACCGCCGCGGCGTTCTCCGCACCGTCGTCGCCCGCCGCCTTGCGCAGCCGGTCCAGCACGGCGGCGGGCAGCGGCCTGCCACACAGCTCCTCGGCGCGCTGCACCGTGCGCAGCGACGTGATGGGCATCAGCTCCGGAATGATCGGCTTCGCGCCCTCGATCGGGTCCAGCGCGACGAGGCGGTCGCGCAGACGCAGATAGTGCTCGACGTCGAAGAACATCTGGGTGATCGAATACTCCGCTCCCGCACGCAGTTTCGCGGCCAGGAACGCGGTGTCGGTCGCCAGGTCCGGCGAGCGGTGGTGGCCCTGCGGGAAGGATGCCACGCCGACGTGGAAATCGCCGAGGTCGCGCACGATGCGCACCAGCTCCTCGGCGTAGGAGACGCCGTCGGGATGCTTGTGCCACTCGCCGAGCGGGTCACCGGGCGGGTCGCCGCGCAGCACCAGGATGTTGCGGATGCCCGAGTCGGCGTACGCGCCGACCAGCGAGCGCAGCTCCGCGACGCTGTGCTCCACCGCGGTCAGGTGCGCGACCGGCAGCAGGGTCGTCTCCTGCGCCAGCTGCCCGGTCACGCGGACCGTGCGGTCGCGAGTGGAACCGCCCGCGCCGTAGGTCATCGATACGAACGCGGGGTGCATGCACTCGAACTGCCGGACGGCGCGCCACAGCCGCGCTTCGGCGGCGGCGTCGCGCGGCGGATTGAACTCCACGGAGAACGGCACCGCGTGCCCCGCGTGCGCCCGCAGACTCTCCACGACCGACGGTGTGGCGGAGACGTTCGGGTGCGTCCGGGACGCCCGGCCAGGGGTCGAGCCGCCCCGCACGTTGTCGAAAGTCACCGGTTCAGTGTAGAGGTGGCCGGTGGCGGCCCTGTCGGGTCGCTCGGACCCTCCGCGTATTCTTCGCATCGGGCGAGTTGTTCGCCACGCCGAGCGACACGCGCGACCGCTCCTCGCTCGGTCCCGAATCATTCGCAGCGCCCGGGCACCCTCCGCGACCCCGTGCGTCCACCATTCGCACGACCTTGGAGGCTCCTCTGTCCGCCGCAACCGGTACTCAGACGCCGCGCCCAGCGGTGCCGCAGCCGGGCACCCCCGCCTTCGTCACCGCCGTGGAAGACGCCCTGACCCATTTCTTCGCCACCCGCCGCTCGACGACCGAGCGTCTCGGCCCGGTCTTCGTCGAGGCCACCGACGCACTCGAGCAGTTCGTGCTCCGCGGCGGGAAACGCACCCGGCCCGCGTTCGCGTGGACCGGCTGGCTCGGCGCAGGCGGCGATCCGCACGCCCCCGACGCCGCCGCGGTGCTCACCGCGTGCTCCGCGCTCGAGCTCGTCCAGGCGTGCGCGCTGGTCCACGACGACATCATCGATTCCTCCCGCACCCGCCGCCGCTTCCCCACCGTGCACGTCGACTTCGAGCAGCGCCACCGCGACCGCGGATGGTCCGGCGACTCGGCGCACTTCGGCGCCAGCGTGGCCATCCTGATCGGCGATCTGGCGCTGTCCTGGGCCGATGACATGGTGCACGCGTCCGGCCTCGCACCCGCGGCCATCGCCCGGTTCGCGCCGGTATGGGCCGACATGCGCACCGAGGTGCTCGGCGGCCAGCTGCTCGACATCAGCGGCGAGGCGGGCGGCGACGAATCGGTCGAGGCCGCGCTGCGGATCAACCGCTACAAGACCGCCGCCTACACCGTCGAACGCCCGCTGCACCTCGGCGCGGCCATCGCCGCCGCGGGTCGGGAGCTGATCGAGGCCTACCGCGAGTTCGGCACCGCGATCGGGATCGCCTTCCAGCTGCGCGACGACCTGCTCGGCGTGTTCGGCGATCCGGCGGTCACCGGCAAGCCCTCCGGCGACGACCTGCGCGAGGGCAAGCGCACCGTGCTGCTGGCCGAAGCGCTGCGACGCGCCGACGACGCCGATCCCGCCGCGGCCGCGCTGCTGCGCTCGAGCATCGGCACCGACCTGAGCGCGGAGCAGGTGCAGCGGCTGCGCGCGCTGCTCGTCGAACTCGGCGCGGTCGACGAAGTGGAGCGGCGCATCACCGAACTCACCGGCACCGGCCTGGCGGCCATCGAGGCCAGCTCGGCGACGCCCGCGGCCAAGGAACGGCTGCGCGCCATGGCGCTGGCCGCCACCAAGCGCGCCGCGTGAGCGCTACGGCGAGGAGACTCCGATGAGAACCGTTGCGGGACCGACCGATCGCGTCGTGGTGGTCGGTGCGGGACTGGCCGGGCTTTCGGCCGCCCTGTATCTGACCGGTGCGGGTCGCACGGTGACGCTGCTCGAGCGGGCCGACCACCCCGGTGGCCGGGTCGGACGCTACCGGGGCGCCGACTACGACATCGATTCCGGCGCTACCGTCCTCACGCTGCCCGAACTGATCACCGACGCGCTCGCCGCCGTCGGCCGCGCCCCGGAGACCTGCGTGCCGCCGCTGCGCATCCACCAGCTCGCTCCGGGCTATCACGCCCGGTTCGCCGACGGCGCCGAGATCAGGGTCTTCGCCGATCCGGACGCGATGGCCGCGGAAGTCGAGCGGGCCTGCGGCCCGGCCGAGGCACGGGGATACCGGCGGCTGCGCGCCTGGCTGGCGCGGGTCTACGCGGCCGAGTTCACCGAGTTCATGGACACCAACTTCGACTCGCCGCTGGATATGGTGCGCGTCCCCGAGAAGCGCCGCGCCCTGGCCGAATTGGTGCGACTCGGCGGCTTCGGCAGGCTCGGTCCCCGGGTGCGCGGGTTCCTGCGGGACCCGCGCCTGGCGCGACTGTTCACCTTCCAGGCGCTCTACGCGGGCATGCCGCCCGCGCGGGCGCTCGCCGTGTACGGCGCGATCCCGCACATGGACACCTCGCTCGGGGTGTATTTCCCCGAGGGCGGCATGCGGGCGATCGCCGCTGCGCTGGCGCAGGCGTTCACCGAGGCGGGCGGCACGCTGGAACTGAACGCCGAAGTGGTCGGGATCGACTACGCGGACCGCCGGGCCCGGCGCGCCCGCACCGCCGACGGGCGTTCGTTCGACTGTGACGCGTTGGTGCTCACCGCCGATCTCGGCTCGCTCGACCGGCTCGGCGTGCGGCCCCGGCGCGGGCTGCGCGCTTCGCCGTCGGCGGTCGTCGCGCACGGCACCGTCCCCGCCGCCGTCGCGGCGGACTGGCCGGTGCAGGCACACCACACCATCGAGTTCGGGCAGGCTTGGGACCGGACATTCGCGGAGATCACGGCCCGCCGGGGCCACGGCAAGCTGATGAGCGACCCCTCGCTGCTGCTGACCCGGCCCGCGCTGACCGATCCGAGCCTGTTCATCGAACGCGCCGACGGACGTCACGAGCCGTTCTCCCTGCTGGCGCCGTGCCCGAATCTTTCGGCGGCGCCGCTGGACTGGCCGCGTCTGGGCCCCGCCTATCTCCGCGAGCTGCTCGCCGTGCTGGAAGCGCGCGGTTATCGGGGCATCGCCGAGCATTTCGCCGTCGACCGGCTCGACACACCGCGGACGTGGCTCGACCGCGGCATGCTCGCGGGCACTCCGTTCTCCGCCGCCCACCTCTTCCGCCAGACCGGTCCCTTCAGGCCGAGCAATTTCCCGCGTTTCAGCGACAACGTGGTTATCGCTGGTTGCGGCACCACTCCTGGTGTGGGCGTGCCGACCGCTCTGCTCTCCGGAAAACTGGCGGCAAACCGTATTGCCTGCGCGATCGCGCCCACTTCGCCTGGAACCCCGCGCACCAGCCGGATAGTGTTCGAGGCGACGCCGTAAACTAAGCGCCGACCTATTCGCTCGCGGTTGCGACCGCCGACCATTCGGGGGGACCGACACCAGATGGCATCCCCCGAAACGCGCACCGCAGAGGCCGCCTCCGCCGGTGACATCCGCTCCTCGTCGCCCGCCTCCGCAGGTCGCGAATCGGCCACCCCCCGCGGTGTCCTGTGGTGGGTCCGCACCTCCGCCGACTTCGCCAGAAGCCCGGAGGGCCATGCCGCACTGCTCGGCTTCTTCGGCGCGATCATGATCATGTTCGGCGGGTTCGGCGCGGGCAGCGTCCGCAAGCGGGACCCGCTGCTCGAGGCCATGCACCTGTCCTGGCTGCGGTTCGGCCACGGCTACGCGCTGTCGACCATCTGCATCTGGATCGGCGTGCTGCTCATGGTCACCGCGTGGGTCCGGCTGGGGCGCGCCACGATCGGCACGGGCGACCGGACCGACGCCGAGGTGACGCTGAACGAGTTGCGCGCCATCGTCGGCATCTGGATCGCGCCGCTGCTGTTCGCCGTGCCGATGTTCAGCCGCGACGCCTACTCCTACCTCGCGCAGGGCGCGCTGCTGCGCGACGGCTTCGACCCCTACCAGGTCGGTCCGGTGGCGAATCCCGGTGTGCTGCTGGACAACGTGAGCCCCGTGTGGACCACCACCACCGCGCCGTACGGCCCGGTGTTCCTGCTGCTCGGGCGCGCGATCACCGCCGTGACCGGCGACAACGTGGTGGCGGGCACCATCGCGATGCGGCTGGTCATGCTGCCAGGACTGGCGCTGATGATGTGGGCGGTGCCGTATCTGACCAAGCACCTCGGCGGCAAGCCGACCGTCGCGCTGTGGCTGGCGGTGCTCAACCCGCTGGTGCTCATCCACCTGATCGGCGGCGTGCACAACGAGATGCTGATGGTCGGCCTGATGTGCGCGGGCATCGCGCTGGTGCTGGAGCGCCACCATGTGGCGGGCATCGTCGTCGTCGCCATCGGCGTGGCCATCAAGGCCACCGCGGGCGTGGCGCTGCCGTTCCTGGTCTGGATCTGGATGCTGCACGAACGCGAACGCCGCGCCGCGCAGCGGGTCGGGCGCGACCCGGCGCACCTGCCCGCCAGTGAGCAACCCGGCGACGCCGCGGAGCCCACCGAGGACATGCCGCATCCCGCACTCATGTTCGGCAAGATCGCTGGGCTCGGTCTGAGCGTCTTCGCGGTCGTCTTCGTCGCCGCCTCGGCCATCGCGGGCGTCGGCATCGGCTGGCTGACCGCGTTGTCCGGGTCCAAGAAGATCATCAACTGGCTGTCGCTGCCGACCGTGATGGCGCACGCCGTCACCTGGATCACGCCGCTGCGGCTGGAATCGGTGCTCGAGGTGACCCGCGCGATGTGCGCGCTGGCCCTGGTCGCGCTGCTCGCGTGGACCTGGTGGCGGTTCCGGCACAGCGAGCGGGAGGCGGTGCTCGGCATCCTTATCGCGTTCGTCGCGATCGTCATCCTGTCGCCCGCCGCACTGCCCTGGTACTACTCATGGCCGCTGGCGCTGGCCGCCGGGTTCGCGCTGTCCACCACGACGCTGATGGCGCTGGTCGGCGTGTGCACCTGGCTCATGCTGGTCTTCCAGCCGGACGGTTCGATCGGCCTGTACAACTTCTGGCACGTCGTCGCCGCCACCTTCGCCGCGGTCGTGGCGGCGCTGTCGCTGCGCACGGTGGACCCGCTGCGTCTGCGCGCCACGCCGCCGGGCAATGTCGCGGCCACGCCCGGCGAGGCCACCGCTTCGCCCGCCGCCACCCCATGACCGAGGACCGCCTACCGGGTTCCGCGCTGCTCCCGCTCGCCTACCGCGAGTGCAGGCAGATCGCGGCCACCCATGGCCGCACCTATTTCCTGGCCACCCGGCTGCTGTCGGCCGAACGACGACCCGCCGTGCACGCGCTGTACGCGTTCGCGCGCATGGTGGACGACGTCGTCGACCGGGCGGGCCGTCCCGCCGCGGCACACGATCGCGACCCGGCCGCGGAACTCGATCTGATCGAACGGGACCTGCGGGCCGCACTGGAATCGCGCCTCGGCAGCGCGAGCGGCGCACCGCACGCTTCTTCCGCCGACCGGCAGAACGACCGGAGCTGGGAATCGGGCCCGCGGCCGCGCGCCCTCGTCCTGGCGGCGGTCACCCACACCATCCACCGTTACGACATTGCCGCGCAGCACTTCTGGACGTTCCTGGATTCCATGCGAATGGACGCGCCTGGCGCCCCGGCGTTCCGTAATCGCTATGCCACCATGGCGCAGCTGCGCGAATACATGCGCGGCTCGGCGGCCGCGATCGGCTTGCAGCTGCTGCCGGTGCTCGGCACGGTCGTCCCGGTGTCCGCGGCCGAGCCCGCCGCCGCCGCGCTGGGCGAGGCGTTCCAGCTGACCAACTTCCTGCGCGACGTCGCGGAGGATCTCGACCGCGACCGTGTCTACCTGCCCGCCGACGCCCTCGCCGCGTTCGGCGTCGACGACGACCTGCTGTTCGAATGTCGCCGCACCGGCCGGACCGATCCGCGCGTCCGGCGTGCCCTCGCCCACCTCATCGCGGTCAACCGCGACCTCTACCGCCGCGCCGAACCGGGCTTCGACCTGCTCGAACCGCGTGTACGCCCCGCCATCCGCACCGCGGCCACCCTCTACGCGGACATCCTGCACCACATCGAGCGCAGCGACTACGCCGTCTTCGACCACCGCGCGGTAGTCCCCCGCCACCACCGCCTCCGCATAGCCGCCACCGAATTCACCACCGCCACCCTCCGCGGCCGCCTCACCCGCTGACAACGGCCCCGACTCCTTTCGGCACCCGCCCGATCGCAGCTTCACGATCCATCCCGCATCCGAGCGACGGCCCGGACAAGACGCCACCATCAGCGCCCCGCCACCGCCAACGAGGCCCCGCCCTGTCCAACGTAAGAGCACCAGCCCAACCTTCGAGCGCGGTCGAACCGACACGCCGCGCCGCGATGCCCCCAGCGAGGACCTCGAGGCCGCGCGGCAACCGCGAAACCCCTGGTAGCGACGTCACCGCCGGACACAACCACACAACCTCGACCACAGGATCCGAGCGACGCGACACCGAGCACGCACCACGCAAGCTCAATAGAACCGGCACAGCAGCCGCAACGATGCCACCCCACGGAAATCAACCCTGCGACAACCGCGAAACCCCTGGTAACGACGTCACCCCCCGACACAACCACACAACCTCGACCACAGGTTTCGAGCGAAGCGAGACCGAGCCTGTTCCGTTCGCGGCCCGGCTCGCGCGTGCGCGGCCGCCGCGTAGGCGACGAAGGAGCAAGCGGCGGTCGCGCACACGCGAGCCATAAGGGG
>NZ_JBSGEZ010000043.1:0-68843 GCF_053603155.1 Nocardia sp. NPDC004260
GCCTACGACCCCGCCCGACACGGCGGCGCCCAAACCCTGCAACCACAACCGGTCGCTACTTCTGCGGTATGAGGTTGACATAGGGAGTGTCATGGGGTGGTGTCCTTTCCGGTGTAGGGAGCGGTGACGTACAGACGTTCGGTGACGCGCTCGATGCCGTCCTCGGTCATCTCGTAGTGCACGACTTCGACGTCCCCGACCGGGATGTCCTCGGCGGGCAGCGTGCGACGCGGTACGACGTCGGGGGGTGCACGGTGGTACTCGGGTAGTCCGTCGTTGATGTCTTGCTCAGCGCTCACGGCGCGGTCCTCTCATCGAACGGGCGCGTTACGTTATGACGCGCTGACCAGGGAAAACGGGCAGGCAACTCGATCGGGGCGGGTCGGGGCCGCAGCGCTCGATGCCCTGACCTGCGGCTGCCGTGTGGAAAAAAAGGAATGGAGGGTGCTCGCCTATGCCAAGGGGTGCGGGCGAGCCGCCCCGGGGGTCACCCCCCAGGGGGCTCATGCGCTCGCGCTTTCTTCGTTGTTCCGACCCTGGCTCTTCCATGCCTTGAACGCTGCTCGTGCTCGGGTCGCTCGCCATGGCAACCGCTCGGCTGCTTCGTTGCCTGATGTCGGTGGTGGGTCCAGTGCGGCAATGGCAGCGATATCGGCATCCGGCGGCAGTTCACCAGGGTTGCGCTCGCCAGCCTCGGGCGCCTTGACTTCGGCTCGGACGTGCCCGTCCGGCTCGGGCCAGAGGACGAACTTTCCGGCGAGTTCTTCCTTGTCGCCGGTTGATGGACTGTGCGCGCGCAACCCACCGTGACGGTCCTTGTTGATCGCCAGGTATGCGCTGCCGCCCTTGCCTGGTGTGAACGCGCGGTCGACTGTCACCCGGATCGAGCTGCCACCGATGGCCCGTTTCTTGGCGATGGTTCCACCCATGCCGTACGCGCGGGAGTCCGCGCCCTTGGACAGGTGGTCGATACCGACGACGCACGCTCCGGTCTTCACCAACGGTTTGATGACCGCGCGGTGACAGGTGGTGAACTCGTCGGCGCTGTTGCTGTTGCTGCCGAACATGGGCAGCAGTTCGCCAAGGCTGTCGAGTATGACCAGCGTCGGTCGCCACTGCGCCATGTGAGCACAGACCTCGCGTACCTCACGCGCGTCCTCCGGTTCGATGTACAGGAACGCCTCAGGGTCGGAGAGAACGTCGGGCTTGGCGCCCATGGCGAGCAGACGGCCGATGGTCGACTGTGGCCCGTTGTGGTCGAGGTCGATTCGCAGCACGCGGCCACCGTCCTCGAGTTCGACCACGGTGGCGTGATCGGTGAGCAGAGTCTTACCGCTCTCCGGGTCGCCGAACACCACGTTGTACTGCTCGGAGTAGAACAGCCCTATTCCGTCCGTCCGCGGGCAGACGGTTGGCGTCGGAGGTTCAGGAAGGCTGCCAGCCAGGAGGGCCGACACGTCGAAGTACTGCGGCATCGGGACATGTCCCGGACATGTCCCGGACGTGTCCGAATCACTGGTCTCGGACTCGGGACGCGGTCGGGACGCGCGGATCGGTGTCACTACCGTTGACCTGGCCTTTTCTGATTCGGGACGCGTCCGGGTACCTATACCGGGACGCGTCCCGGGGTGGCCTTCGGACCGGCGTTCTTCGTTGCGGTGACGGGTCCTGTGCCGGGGCATCGCGTTCGGTGTCGGATCGCCGCCGTACCGCGATCTGTATTGGCGCACGCAGTCCACGCACCAACTCATGTAGTGCGTGTGGTCCTTGCAGTGCGGGGTGGGCTCGGGTAGACCCACGCCCGAAGGCGCGACCGGATCGGCCGCGCCTCGGGGTTCGTGATTGGTGTCGGTCAACGGCCACCTCCGCGCTTGGCGAGAGCCGCGCTACGGAACTCGTGGAACCGAGCGCGCAGGGCATCCTCTGCAACCGTCAGCCGCGCGTCGGCGGCGGTCAGCCGCAACGCAACACCGACGATCCATGCGGCCGCGGTGTCGTCGTCGACGGACTGACGAACTTCGCTGATGATGCGGTTGACCTCCGCTTGATCGCGCCCGGCGTCGGCCAGTTCGCGGAGCAGCGCCGTGGCCTTGCCGATCACCTCGTCCGCGTCGATGACGCCGCAGGGCTCCCCGTCGCGGTACTGGACCAAGAAGCGATTGGAGAGCCCATCGAGTGGGGTCATGCTGCCGCGCCCCCTTTCGTCTTGTGGGTGTGGTTGACCCGTCCGGTGTCTGTCCACCGATCCCCGGCCAGATCCCGGCGCAGCTGCGCATCCAAGCGGCTCACGTACTCGGCGAACCGCTGGACGGACGGCAGGATATGCAGCTCGTCCTCGTCGCCTTCCAGCATCAAAATCAGCCGGGACAGCGCGCTCTCCAACTCCAATCGGTAGTTCGAGCGGAAGTGACGCTGAGCCCATTCGACGGGGGTGTAGCCCTTCTTCCAGGCATTGAGGGCGGCCTGAACCTCTGGCGAATCGCTCACGGCCGCGTCCCCTCGCTCTCGACCTGATCGGCGACCTGGAGCAGGACGGCCGCGAGCCGCCGCGCTTCGACGGGCGTCATGTCCAGGTCGCCATTCGGGGTCGCCAAGTAGACGCTGTCGGGACCGCCCCACTGCCGCCGGGCCGAGATCTCGGCGGCGGGCATCTGCTGAGCATTGATCGGACGTTCCAACGTCAGGGGGATCAGGACGTCCGGCCCCCAGCAGTTGCGATCGCTGTCGAACATCTCGTCGTCGTGCCCGTCGCCGATCGGGCACCAGCTCGCACAGGTGGCGGCTCGGCTGCACTGCGAGCACTTGACCGGGACGTCCGGCAGCGGCGGGGACACGGTGGCAATGACCGTCTTGCAGACGGAGCAGGCCAATTCGACCCATTGGACGGTGTTGATAGAGTTGGACACAGAAATCTCCTCTTGGTGTGGGTGGGTTTCTTCGACCCGGTGAGCGGTTGCAGCCGCTCCCGGGTCGCTTTCATCTGGGGGGCTTGTCGGCATCAGGCGGCACCGGGCCGTTCCGTGTTCTGCTCGATCCAGTCGTGAACGTCGCGCCACCGGTAGCGGACCGAAGCGCCGAACTTCACGTACGGAATCCCCCGGCCGTGGTAGCGATCGTTTGCCAGCCGCGCGGTAGTAGTTCTCAGGAACTTCGCGACCTCGGCGGACGTGGCCATCTTGTCCTCGCCCATCTCACTCCTATCAAAATGATGTCGTCCACCATCAATACATTTGATGATGCATCTCTGATGATGCTCGCTGATAGCCGCATAGTCAAGACGATGGTTGACGGAATCATTTTGATAGGAGATCCTCGGTGCTCATGGCAGAGAAACGGAACCCCCTCGGCGCTACCGGTGAGGCCGTGCGCGCGAACGTCAAGGCTCACCGAGAACGGCTCAATCTCGGGTTCGCCGATCTGGCAAGGCGCCTCGATGACGTTGGCCGGCCGATTCCCGTCCTGGGGCTCTCTCGAATCGAGAAAGGCGAACGCCGAATAGACGCAGACGATTTGGTCAGCCTGGCGGCCGCCCTGGAAATCTCCCCACTCACGCTGTTGATGCCGGACTCCACCGACCGAGCCGAGCGGGTAAGCACCACCGCGCACTCGGATACCGCCGAGCACATCTTTCAATGGCTGCGTGGAGATGCCCTTCCCGGCGCGTACGACGATCCCCAGCGGCAGTTCCAATTCATGATCCGGTCCCGCCCGAAATGGGCGGTGTCGGAGGCAATCAGGAGACAAGGGGGGCCGAGCGATGGCGACGATTGAGCCGTACGAACTGACACCGAAGCGCGGCAAGGACGGCAAGCTCCGCAAGCCCGAGGTCCGCTACATGGTTCGCTACCGCAAGCCGAACGGGGCGCAGACCAAGCGCCGCGGCTTCCGGCGCAAGACCGACGCCGAAGCGTTCGCCAACCGCGTAGAGGTCAAGAAGGCGGACGGCGAATACATTGCCCCCTCGCTCGGCAAAGTCACGTTCGACGAGTTGGCGCCGGACTGGCTGAAGGAGAAGAAGGCGAGCGTTGCCCCGTCGAATTACCGAACCCTCGAGGCGGCTTGGCGCAACCACGTACAGCCGCACTGGGGTCAGGTTCGGATCGGCGACGCGAGCCAAGATTCGGTGCGAGAGTGGGTTATCGACATGCGCCTCGCCGCGCAGGAACGCGCCCAGGAGAAGGGGAGCCCGGATATCAACGCCGGGGCAACCGTGATCATTCGGGCGTTCGGCGTTCTCGCGGGCATTCTGGACATGGCCGTGGATACCAAGAAGCTGCTTCCGAAGAATCATGCTCGAGGCAAGCAGGTCTCGAAGGTGCTCCCGACGAAGACCAAGAAACGGCACGTGTACCTCAACGCCGACGATGTGCAGCGGCTCGCGGATGAGGCAGGCAGGCACCGACTCTTGGTGCTCATGCTCGCCTACTGCGGTCCGCGGTGGGGTGAACTGATCGCATTACGCGTCCGCGACATCGACATTCCACGTAGGCGCATCACCGTGGAGAACAACGCCGTGCAGCTCGGCGTCGACCATGCGGAGGGCCAGACCAAGGGCAAGGAGATTCGAAGTGTGCCGGTCCCCCGGTTCATCCTCTCCGAGCTGGCGGCGCGTGTGGCCGGGCGCGATCGCGACGCTCTGGTGTTCCCGCATCCCGACGACGCGACGAAGTTCCTGCCGCGACCGAAGACGGAAGGTGGATGGTTCACCGGTGCCGTGAAGCGGGCGCAGGTGCAGCCGATCACTCCGCACGATCTGCGGCACACGTGTGCGTCCCTGGCCGTGTCGGCCGGGGCCAACGTGCTGGCGCTGGCGCGGCTGCTCGGGCACAAGGATGCGAAGGAGACGTTGAACACCTACGCGGACCTGTTCGACGACGATCTCGACAAGCTCGCGGACGCCATCGACCAGGCGTACGGGCCGCCCGGCGAGCGTGCCCAACTTGGCGACTGTGCCCAAAATGTGCCCACGGATGAGGAAACGGTCGAGCCTGCGGCATGAAAAAGCCCCCTACCTGGCGATTCAGGTAAGGGGCTCTGGCGGTGGCGGAGGGATTTGAACCCTCGGAGGGGGGTTACCCCTCACACGCTTTCGAGGCGTGCTCCTTAGGCCGCTCGGACACGCCACCGCCGACAACCATACCGGACCGGTGCCGGATCACTAAATCGCCTGTAGACCCGGGGTGGGTGGGCTCAGCGCTGGGTGCGGAAGAACTCGTCGAGCAACGCCGCGCATTCGTCCGCGAGCACTCCGCCGCGTACCTGCGGCCGATGGTTGAGACGGCGGTCACGCACCACGTCCCACAGCGACCCGACGGCGCCGGTCTTCGGCTCCCACGCACCGAAGATCAGACGGCCCACCCGCGCGAGCACCAGGGCACCAGCGCACATGGTGCACGGCTCCAGCGTCACGGCGAGCGTGGCACCCTCCAGCCGCCACCCGTCACCGTGGACCGCGGCGGCACGACGCAGCGCCAAGATCTCCGCGTGCGCGGTCGGATCGCCCAGCGCCTCCCGCGCGTTCGCGGCTCGGGCGAGTTCCATTCCGGCGGAGTCGAACACGACAGCGCCGACGGGTACGTCACGCTCCCCGGCGGCCGCCGCGGCGGCGATGGCCGCCCGCACCATATCGGCGTCAGCGGAAAACGGGTCGTCCGGGAGAACGCGCACGTCAGCGCGGTAGTTTGTCCAGCACCGCGGCGAATTCACCGGCGAAGCCGAGACGCTCGGCGATCATGCCGAGCTGCTCATCCGGATAGAGATCGGTCTCGGCGAGGATGACGCTCAGCACCGGTTCGGGCAGGCCGAGATCGGCGAGCACACCGAGGTCGCCCTCCTCCCACGGCTCCACGTCGTCCAATTCATCCGGATCGATATCGGGGATTTCCACATTCAGGGCCTCTAGGACGTCCGCGGCGATGTCGTAATCGATCGCGGCCGTGGCGTCCGAGACGAGCATCCGGGTTCCGCTCGGCGCGGGACGGAGCACGATGAAGAACTCGTCGTCGATGTCGAGCAATCCGAACACCGCTCCGGAGCTGCGCAAAGCCTTCAGTTCGTTTTCCGCGGCGGACAAATCGGTGAGCGCGTCCCGGCTCAGCGGACTGCACCGCCATTTGCCTTCTTCGCGGACAACCGCCACTGCGAACCCTTCCACGTCGTCGTAATCGTCCGACGCCGCCCTGTTCGTGCCCGAGCGCTGTGCTGCCATGGCCGCAACGGTAGTCTGCTCGAGCGGAAATGTTGAAGTCGTATGCCAATCTGTTCGGGTGACTTCGGCGAAGAAAGCACCCGTGTGCGTCCTGGGGACCGGTTTGATCGGTGGGTCGCTGTTGCGTGCGGCCGTCGGCGCGGGCTACGACGGCTGGGGATACAACCGCTCCGCGGTGGGTGCGCAGGCCGCCCGTGCCGACGGATTCGACGTCACCGAAGACCTACCTGCCGCGCTGCGGCGCGCCGCGGAGACCGACGCGCTGATCGTCGTCGCGGTGCCGATGCCCGCGGTGGACCACATGCTCTCGGCGATCGCCGACTACGCGCCGGAATGCGCGCTCACCGATGTGGTGAGCGTGAAAGGGCCGGTCGCGGCGGCCGTACGCGAACACGGACTAGCCGAGCGGTACGTCGGCGGCCATCCGATGGCCGGTACGTCCGAATCCGGCTGGGCCGCCACCGATCCAACGTTGTTCCGCGACGCGGTGTGGGCGGTCGGCGTCGACCAGGGCACGCGGGTCGACCCGTGGAGCCGGGTAGTGCGCCTGGCGCTGGACTGCGGCTCGGTGGTGGTACCGGTCGTGGCCGCGGAACACGATCGCGCCGTGGCCCGCATCTCCCACCTGCCGCATGTGCTCGCCGAGGCACTGGCCCTGGCGGGCGCCACCGGTGGTGAGCTCGCGCTGGGCCTCGCGGCCGGGTCGTTCCGGGACGGCACCCGTGTCGCCGGCACGGCGCCCGACCTGGTTCGCGCGATCTGCGAACCGAATTCCGCGGCGCTACTGGAAGTTCTGGACGAGACGCTCACCGTGCTCGGCGCGGCGCGCGACAACCTGCGCGACAAGCAATCCCTAACGGACCTGGTCGAACCCGGGCACGACGCGCGAGAGCGCTATGAATCCGCGCGCCGCTGGGAGATCACAGACATTCGTCCCGGCGACCGCGACTGGCTGGAAGACCTGCGGGCGGCAGGCGAGCGCGGTGGGGTCATCACCCGGCTGAACTGACCGCGCGAGAACCGTCCCCTCCCCGACATTCCAGAGTCGGTCCGGCCGCTGATCGCGGGTGAACACCTCGCGACGTTTTCCCCGGCGCAGGTCCATCCGGTCGAGCTGCGCGAGTCTGGGCAGCTCCGACGACACTGCCTCCCGTCCAGTAGTTGCGGCGCCGAGAGACGGCCGCTGTATCGACCCGGCGCGGCCTTCGGTGGCAGGCGCGTTCCCGGAGCGCCGGTGGCGATCACCGGAACCTCGGGACTCGACGACTCGGTCCTCGGCACGAAAGCCGCGACTCGCGCATGCCAGGTCGTGGGCCGTCGCGCGGTGCCGCGTCAGAGCCGTTCGGCCAGACCCGGGTAGTCCAGCAGGAAGCCATCGGCGTCCACCGTGACCGTCGCGCTGGAGACCGGCGACAGCACGCTGATGCCGTCGGCGGCGCTGCTGTAGATCAGCGTTGCCTCTTGGACGAGCAGGTCGGGCAGGCGGACGTAGACCACCGGGACCTGGACGTCCTCGACCGCGTGCTGCAGGTCGTAGCGGCGGATCGGCAGGGTGTTGAAGAACGGGCTGAGCACCACGTCCACGTCGAGTGCTCCGGCGAAGGTGGAGCGCACGTGGTTGCCGCCCGCGTCGACGAGCCAGTAGTTCTCCTCGTCGCGGGCGATGGAGGCGTGCCGCTCCCCGCCGGCCGTCGTGGTGCGCAGCGACAGCCGCTTCGTCACGCCGTTCTCGTCGGTGACCAGGTCGTACGACGCGCTGAACGCGGGGTGGTCGGCACCGGCGCCGCCGATCATCCGCCCGGTGGCGCGGATGCGGTTGCCATTGAGTTGTACCCGCACCGACTCCATCCGGGTCGCGTCGTGGGCGCGCCAGGTGAGGATCGCCGGCCACCGGGATTCCTGCGTGCTCGCGGCGGGGCTCTCGGGGTCGGAGGCTGGGGTCGTCACGTATCTACCGTAAGCGACACCCGGCCTCGGCCCGTAGAACCGCCGCTCATCACACGAGCGACTCCCGCCACGCCGCGTGCAGGTCGGCGAACCGGCCGGTCCCCGCGATCAGGGCGTCCGGCGCGCCGTCCTCGACGATCCGGCCGGACTCGAGCACCAGCACCCGGTCCGCGATCGCCACCGTGGACAGCCGGTGCGCGATGATCACGGCCGTGCGGCCGCGCAGCACGGTCTCCAGCGCCCGCTGCACCAGCCGTTCGCTGGGGATGTCCAGGCTCGACGTGGCCTCGTCCAGCACGATCACGGCGGGATCGGCCAGGAACACCCGCGCGAACGCGACCAGCTGCCGCTGCCCCGCCGAGAGCCTGCCGCCGCGTTTGCGCACGTCGGTGCCGAAGCCCTCGGGCAACGCCTGCACGAAGTCGTACAGGCCGACCGCGCGGGCCGCCGCGAACACCTCCGCGTCGGTGGCCTCCGGCCTGCCCAACCGGATGTTGTCGGCCACCGAACCGGAGAACAGGTAGGACTCCTGGGTGACCATCACCACGTTGCGGCGCAAATCGGCGTCGGACAGCAGGCGCAGGTCGATGCCGTCCAGGGTGACCACGCCGCCGGACGGGTCGTAGAACCGCGTCAGCAGCTTCGCCAGCGTCGACTTGCCCGCACCGGTCGCACCGACCAGGGCGATGATCTGCCCGGCCGGGATGTCCAAGGTGAACTCCGGCAGTACCGGTCGCGTCCGGCGATCCGACCGCCCTGCGGGTGAGTCCGCGGCGGACGCGGCGACGCCCGTGTGGCGGTTCGCAGGTTTTTCCAAGGGATCGCTGGAGGACTCTCCGGAAGACGTGCCCGCGGCATCGTCTGCGGGCGAACCAGCCGCGTAGCCGAACCACACCTTGTCCATCCGCACCGCGCCGGACGCCTTCTCCAGGGCAACCGGCCGCGCCGGCTGCGGCACGGACGGCTCCTCCTCGAGCACGCCCGAGATCTTCTCCAGCGCGGCCGCCGCGGACTGGTAGGCGTTGAACACCTGCGCCAGCTCGTCCAGCGGCCCGTAGAACTCGTTGAGGTACAGCAGGTAGGCCGCGAGCACGCCGACCGCGAGATCGCCCTCGATCACGCGCCAGGCGCCGACCACGATGATGGTCACCGTGGTGAGGTTGCCGAGCAGTTTGGTCAAACCCGCGTAGTCGCCCATGCCGCGCATGGCCGCGGTGGTCGCCTGGCGGTATTCGGAGTCCTCCACCGCGAGCACCGACTCGTTGCGCTGCTCCCGGCGGAACGCCTGCACCGCCCGCATGCCGCCCATGGACTCGACGAACTGCACGACCACCTTGGCGATCGCGGCGCGCGTGCGCCGGTAGCCCGCCCGCTGCCTGCGCTGCGCCCAGCGGGTGACCAGCGCCAGGGGAACGAATCCGATCAGCACGATCGCGGCGAGCGCCTGGTCCAGGTAGATCAGCAGCGCCGCGATGGTCAGCACCGACAGGATCGCGCTCAGCGCCTGGTTGAGCGCGCTCTCCAGCAGCTCCTGCAGCGTCTCGATGTCGCCGGTGAGCCGCGCCACCACCTTGCCGGAGGTGTACTTCTCGTGGAAGGCGACGCTGAGCCGCTGCACATGGGTGAACGCGCGCACGCGCAGGTCGAACAACACGCTCTGGCTGAGCTTGCCGGTCACCCGCAGGAAGGAGTACGTACAGATCGAGCCGAGCAGGATCGAGCCGACGTAGCCGCCCACGGTCCTGGCCAGCGGCGCCCAGTCGCCCGCGACACCGCGCGCGATGCCGGTGTCCAGCGCGTGTGCGACGAACAGCGGCGCGGACACCTTCGCGATGTTGTCCAGCACGATGAGCGCCAGCGCGAGGCCGGTGAGCTTGCGGTAGGGCCGGACCAGGTCGAGCAACAGCCGCCGGGAGCGTCCGGCCAGCACCAGGTTCCCGGTCTCGGTGACCTCCTTGTCCTCGCCCGCGATGCCGCGCCAATCGGCCGCGCCTTCCGCAGGGGTCGGATCACTCTCCGGCGCTTCGTCTTCCGAGACAATGGTCGTAGTACTCACAGCTACTCACCTCCCATCAGTTCGCGGTAGCTCTTGCTGGTGCGCAGCAATTGATCGTGGGTGCCCTCCGCGACGACCCGGCCGTCGGCGAGCACCGCCACCCGGTCGGCCAGCGCGGCCGTGGACGGACGGTGCGCGACGAGCAGCGTGGTCGCGTCGGCCAGCACGGTGCGCAGGCGTTCCTGCACTCGCTCCTCGGTCTCCACGTCGAGCGCGGACAGCGGGTCGTCGAGCACCATGATCCGGCTGCGCCTGCCTCCGCCCGCGCCGGTGAGCACCGCGCGAGCCAGCGCTAGGCGCTGCCGCTGGCCACCGGACAGGCTCAAGCCCTGTTCACCGATCCTGGTGTCCAGACCCCAGGGCAGGTCGTCGATAAACGCGGTGGCCTGCGCGACCTCCAGGGCGCGGCGCACATCGGCGTCCGTGGCGGACGGGTCGCCGAGCGCGACGTTCTCCCGCACGCTCGCCGAGAACAACACCGGTTCCTCGAAGGCGACCGATACCAGCGATCGCAGGTCGGCGACCCGCATCGCCGCGATGTCGATGCCGTCGATGGTGATCGCACCGCCCGTCACGTCGTACATGCGCGGGATCAAGTTGAGCAGCGCCGTCTTGCCGCTTCCCGTCGCGCCGACCAGTGCCACCGTCTCGCCGGGGCGCACCCGCAACGACACCTCGCGCAGCACCTCGTTCTCCGCGTCGGGAAAAGCGAAACGCACAGCCTCCAATCGCAATTCACCACGGATGTGGTCCGGCAAGCGCACCGGATCGGCCGGATCGGTGATATCGACCGGCGTGTCGATGATCTCCCAGTATCGGTCGGCAGCGGTGCGCGCGTCGTTCAGTTCCGCGAGCAGGAAGCCGGTCCAGATGATCGGCCACTGTAGGAAGGTCGCCAGCGTGATGGCCGCGATCAAGGTGCCGAGCGTCATCGTGCCGTGTGCCACCGCGTACCCGCCGTAGCCGAGCGCGAACGCGATGGCCAGTTGCGGAATGCTCAGCATGCTCGACCACAACGTCGCGTCCAGGCGCGCTTTCAGCAGCTCGGTCTGCCGCAATTCCTGCGCCTGGGCGGTGAAGCGACGGCCGAAGAACACGCCTCGCCCGAACGCCTTGAGCACCCGCACGCCCTGGGCCGACTCCTCGGCCGTGGTGGCCAGGTCCCCGGACTGGTCCTGCGAACGCCGCGAGGCCACCGCGTACCTGCGCTCGAAACGAATGCAGATGAACACCAGCGGAATGGCGATCACCGCGAAGATCAGCCCGATCTGCGGGCTCAGTCCGATCAGCACGAGCAGGCCTACCGGAATGATCACGCAGTGGATGAGCAGGAACGGTCCCGCGAACGAGACGAACCGGCGCATGGTGGCCAGGTCGTCGATCGCGCGGGACAGCAGCTGACCCGACTCCCACGCGTCGTGCCTGCCGATCGACAACGCTTGCAGCTTCCGGAAGATCTTGGCGCGCAGCGTGATCTCGATACGCGTCGCGGGGGTCGCGATCAGCCAGCGGCGTCCCCACACGCCACCGGCCTCGACCAGGCCGAGCGCCAGGACCACGGCCACCGGCCCGAGCGCGCCCGCGAGATCGCGGTGGGCGACCGGGCCGTCGATGATCCGCGCGATCATCAGCGGGATGACGACGGCCGTCAGGCCGGACAGCAGCGCCAGTCCGCTGGCGGCGAGCAGAATGCGGACGTGTGGACGCAGGTACGGCCAGAATCGGCGCAGGGAATGCAAGCGGCCCGTGGCGGCGGGCCGCTCCGTTCTGTCGGCCTCCGATTCGGCCGACGAAACGTCCAGCGTGACAGACAAGACTCCCCCTGTAGGTATGTGACTGGCGGCGGAGAACGAGACCCACGGTGATGTTCGCAGCAGGGTCCGACATCTCAGGGTCGCACCGGAACGCGCGTCGACCAACCGATTTTCCGGCCGCCGCCGGACATCCACGGCTCGTCGCGGCGACGGATTCGGCACTCATTCGCCCAGTTCACAACCTCTATCGAACTCGAGGTCAAGTCGCGCGGATCCAGGCTCCCGGCTATTCGCCGCCGGATACCCGCGGGTCACCGATCGCGACCGCTGCCTCGAGACCGAGCTCTAGCCGACGCCCGCGGTCTCCGAGTCCCACTCCTGCGGCGCGTCCGGGAAAGCCTGCTGCTGGTGGCCGCCGCGCAGCGTGCCCTCCAGATAAGCCGCCCGGCAGGCGCGGCGGGCGATCTTGCCGCTGGAGGTGCGCGGGATCGACCCCGCGGGCACCAGCAGCACGTCACGGACCATGACGCCGTGGCGGCGCGCGATCGCGGCACGCACGGTGTCGGCGACCGGCTCCGGCTCGAGCTTGCCCGCGCGGGCATTGCGCTCCGCGACGATCACCAGCTGCTCGGAGGTGTCCTCGGCGTCGAACCTCAGGCCGGACTGGCTGCCCTGCTCGAAGACCAGCGCGGGCAGTTCGTTGGCGGGTACCGAGAACGCCGCGACGAAGCCGGGGCGCAACGCCGTGCTCGATTCCTGGGCCGAGAACTCCAGATCTTGCGGATAGTGGTTGCGGCCGTCCACGATGACCAGGTCCTTGACCCGTCCGGTGATGTACAGCTCGCCGTCGAGGTACGCGCCGAAGTCGCCGGTGCGCATCCAATTGGCGTCCAGCGGGGTGCCCTCCGCGTGACTTCCCTCGGGCAACCGAGCGGTCAGCTCGGCACGAAAGGTGGCGGCGGTCTCCTCGGGACGGCCCCAATACCCGGTGCCCATGTTCTCGCCGTGCAACCAGATCTCGCCGACCTCGCCGTCACGTCTCTCTGTGCCGTGTTCCGGGTCCACGATCACCGCCCACTGCGACCGTGCGACGTATCCGCAGGACACCTGTGCGATCGCGTTGACCGCGTCCGCCGCGACCTCGACCATCCGCCCGGCGTTCAGCTCGGCCCGATCGACATAGACCACCTTCGCCTTGTCCTGGGCCCTGGTGGCGGAGACGAACACCGTCGCCTCGGCCATGCCGTAGCACGGTTTGATCGCCGTCTCCGGCAACCCGTACGGCGCGAACGCCTCGTTGAACTTCTTCATCGACGACACCGACACCGGCTCGCTGCCGTTGATCAGCCCGATCACGTTCGAGAGGTCCAATTCCTCGCCGGGCTTGGGTTTGCCGCGCGCCGCGGCGTGCTCGAACGCGAAATTGGGTGCGGCGGCGAAGGTTCCGGCGCCGTCCGACGCGGCGGCCAGTTCCTTGATCCAGCGATAAGGACGGCGCACGAACGCGCTCGGCGACATGATGGTGATGAACCCGCCGCCGACGGTCGGCAGGATCACGGCCAGCAGGCCCATGTCGTGGAACAACGGCAGCCAGGTGACCCCGCGCGAATTCTCGGTGACGCCGATGGCGTCGATCATCTGCAGCAGATTCGTGCCCACCGCGCGGTGGGTGATCTCCACGCCCGCGGGCGTCCGGGTGGAACCCGAGGTGTACTGCAGGTAGGCGACGCTGTCGATGTTGATGTCCGGGCGCACCCACGAAGCGCCGACACTGTCCGGGATGGCCTCCACCGCGATGATCCGCGGACGCTCCTGCGGCGGCAGGTGCCGGAAGAATTTCCGCACGCCGCTCGCCGCCGAGCCCACCGTGAGGATCGCGGCGGGCTTGCAGTCGCCGAGCACCGCGTGCAGCCGGTCGGTGTGGCCCTGCTCCTCGGGGTCGAACAGCGGAACCGCGATATTTCCCGAGTACACCGCGGCGAAGAGCGAAACGACGTAGTCGAGTCCTTGCGGAGCGAGGATCGCCACCCGGTCGCCCGGGCACGTGACCTGTTGCAGCCGAGCCGCCACCGCGCGCAGGCGCACACCGAACTGCCGCCAGGTGAGCTCCAGGTATTCGCCGTCCCGCTCCCGGGAGTAGTCGATGAAGCGGTAGGCGAGGTCGTCGCCGTTCTCCACGCTGTGCTTGTCGACGAAGTCGATCAGGGTCTTGTCCCCGCGAATCTCGATATTGCCCTGATCGTCCAGATAGTCGTCGAAAGTTTCGTCGATCATCGCCTTATCCTTTTCCAGCGCACAGACACTCGGGCCGTGCAATGACACCGAACACAGGTCGATAACGAAGCGTCGGGAAGGCTAGCAGGTGTCCCGGCCACCTGGCCCTCAATACCGGCCGAAGGCGAGCGCGACATTGTGCCCGCCGAATCCGAACGAATTGTTCAAGGCGTAATCGATACGGCCCGGCCTGCTTCCGCCGTGCACCACATCCAGATCGATCTCGGGATCTTGATTGTCCAAATTCAACGTGGGCGGGATGATTTCGTCCCGCACGGTCAGCACCGTGAGCACCGACTCGAGCGCGCCGACCGCGCCGATGGAATGCCCGAGAGCCGATTTCGGCGCGTAGACCGACGCATGGGTGCCCACGGCCTCGCCGATCGCGCGCGCCTCCGCCGTGTCGCCGATGGGAGTGGCGGTCGCGTGCGCGTTGACGTGCGTGACATCGGACTTGGCCAGGCCGGCCGTCCGCATCGCCCGCGACATCGCGCGCGCGGCGCCGGTGCCCTCGGGATCCGGCGCGACCAGATGGAAGCCGTCGGAGGTGACGCCCGCGCCCATCAGCCGGGCGTGAATGGTCGCGCCACGCGCTTTGGCGTGCTCCTCGGTCTCCAGCACCATCAGCGCGCCCGCCTCACCGAAGACGAAGCCGTCGCGGTCGGCGTCGAACGGACGGGAGGCGCTCTTCGGCGCGTCGTTTCGGGTGCTCATCGCACGCATCATGGAAAACGCCGCGATCGCGAGCGCCTGGATGGAACCCTCCACGCCGCCGGTGACCATCACGTCGGCGTCACCCATGACGATCATCCGCCACGCGTTGGCGATCGCCTCCGCGCCGGAGGAACAGGCCGAGACCGGCGTCGTCACCCCGGCCCGCGCACCGATCTCCAGCGCGACGCAGGCCGCCGCGCCGTTCGGCATCACGGCCTGCACCGTGTACGGCGACACCTTGCGGTAACCGCCGTTGTGCAGCTTGTCCCGAGCGTGGATGATCGCCTCCGCGCCGCCGAGCCCGGTGCCGATGGACACCCCGAGACGGCGCGTGTCCACCTCGGGGCTGCCCGCGTTGCGCCAGACCTCACGCCCGAGCACGACGGCCAACTGCTCCACGTAAGCGAGCCTGCGGGCCTCGGCGGCGTCCAGATACGCGGCGGGCGGCACCTTCAGATGCCCGCCGATGCGGACCGGCAGCTCGAATTCGTCGATGAACTCGTCTTCCAGGAGGTCGATACCGCTGTCGCCGTTGAGCAAGCCTTTCCACGTGGAATCCACGTCACCCGCGATGGACGTGGTCGCCGCGAGGCTGGTGACCACGACCGAGGGAAACTGTCCGTTTTTGGTGGAAGGCATCTGCATGTTTCGCTCACTTTCCCTAGCGTCGCTCTGGAACTTCGTCGAGCAAAAGCAATGCGCGAGCGCGCCACCAGGATCGTGGGCGGCCCGCGTGGATGGCACTGGAGCGCAGGCGGATCGGCCGGTCATCACGTCCGGGTGCGACCACCCTTGTGCATTATTGGAAATGCGCACCGATCGCACGGCGTGACACGCGGACCGTACCAGGTGCCGGGGACGATGGTCGCGTTGTTCGGGGAACGCCTCGGACGACTCGAGTAACCTGCTCCCCGGGCACAGGACGCGCGGGCGGCGTCCGGTGTGGACGCGAGAAAGGGAAGGTCGTTGACGGGCGCGCGGATGGTCGGGCTGTTCGCCGGGATCGGCGGACTCGAGCTCGGCCTCGGCAGGCACGGCTGGCACACCGAGCTGCTGTGCGAGATCGAGCCCGGAGCCCAAGGCGTGCTCGCCGCCCGTTTCCCGGACGTGCCGCTGCATTCCGACATCACCAGACTCCGCGCCATCCCGGCGGGAACGGAACTGGTCGCGGCGGGATTCCCGTGCCAGGACCTCTCCCAGGCGGGGCGCACCGCCGGTATCACCGGCACGCGCTCGGGTCTGGTCGACGAGGTGTTCCGCCTGGTCCGCCGCAAGCGGGGCCCACGCTGGCTGCTGATCGAGAACGTGCCGTTCATGCTGCAGCTGGGCCGCGGCGCGGCCATGCGGCACATCACGGGCGCGCTCGACGAGCTCGGCTACACCTGGGCCTACCGCGTGGTGGACGCCCGCGCGTTCGGCCTGCCCCAGCGCAGGCAGCGGGTGCTGATGCTGGCGTCCCGCACCGAGGATCCGCGCGGGGTGCTGTTCGGCGAGGACGCCGGTCCCCGTGCGATCGGCGATCCCGAGATCGATCCGTGCGGCTTCTACTGGACCGAGGGGGTGCGCGGACTGGGCTGGGCGGTGAACGCGGTTCCGACACTGAAGGGCGGCTCAGCGCTCGGCATCGCCAGCCCGCCCGCGGTGCGGCTGCCGTCCGGGGAGATCGTCACGCCCGGCATCGCCGACGCCGAACGTCTGCAAGGTTTCGACGCGGGCTGGACGGCGCCCGCGACCGACGTGCCCGGCATCAGGAAGGGCCACCGCTGGAAGCTTGTCGGCAACGCGGTGAGCGTGCGGATGGCGGCGTGGGTCGGGTCGCGGCTGGCCGCTCCGCTCGCACCGATCTCCGGCGATCAACCGCTATCGCCGGGCACCCCGTGGCCGGTCGCCGCATGGGGACACACCGGTGCCGCCTATCGGGTGCCGGTCTCCACCTGGCCGGTGCACGAGCCGTACGAGGACCTGGCCCACTTCCTCACCGACGCGCAGTTGCTCTCCGCCCGCGCGACGGCCGGATTCCTGCGCCGCACCACCATGGGCAGTCTGCGCTTTCCGCCCGGTTTCCTCGCCGACGTGGAAAGCCATCTCGATCGGATGGGCGGATGGGCGGCATGACCCGCAGGCCCACGACCGACGCGGTCACCAGCGCGAGGATGGCGCGTCAACGGCGCACCGGAACCGATCCGGAGCTGGCGCTGCGCCGGGAACTGCACCGGCGCGGGTTGCGCTACTTCGTCGATCGCGCGCCGATCCGGGGACAGCGCAGGCGCGCCGACCTGGTGTTCCCGCGCAGGCGCATCGCGGTCTACGTCGACGGGTGCTTCTGGCACCGCTGCCCACAGCACGCCACCGACCCGAAGAACAACGCCGAGTGGTGGGCGGCCAAACTGGCGGGCAATGTGGCCAGGGACCGGGCCACCGACGCGGCGCTCATCGCCGCGGGATGGCACGTGGTCCGCGTCTGGGAGCACGAAGATCCCGTCAGTGCGGCCGACCGCGTGCAGGCCGCGCTGTCAGCGGTGTCGCACCCGCACGAGTGAACGCGGAGCGTGGGCGGCCAGGTAGCCGGACGCCACCATCACCGTCATGACCGCGATTCCGGCGGCGGCAGTCGCGAAACCGAGCATGGGACCTCCTCGAGTTGCAGCTGTCGACCAGCGTGCCGGGCGAAGCTGACAAGACCCTGTGTGCCGGATGGTAATGACGTGTGCGGCCCGCCGCTGTCCGGCGCGCTCGAGCGACCAGCAGAATGAAGGCGTGACGAGTGGCCCGGAGATCGCTGTTCGGCGCGTACGACCGGCGATGGTGCTGGTCGCCGCGGCGATCGCGATCGCTGGGATCTGCTACTCCTCCTGGGTGCTGCAGTTCGTGCTCGGCATCGACCTCGACCCGGTCGACACGTTCCTCAGCGAACTGGACGCGGAGGGCAAGCCGTACCGGGAGGTGTTCGCGACCGCCGACCTGATCGTCGGGGTGGCACTCATGCCCGCGGCGCTCGCGGGGCTGCTGTTGTTTCCACGTCGCAGGCTGACCAACGTCGGCTGGATCGCGCTGTTCTGCTTCGGCGCGGCGACCGTCGCCGACGTGCTGCTGCCGCTGCACGACTGCGTCCCCGGGGAGAGCGGGTGCGGCGGCCCGAGCGAACTATTTCCGCAACTGCATCAGCCGCACGCGCTGACGAGCACGCTGGCGGTCACCTCGATCGCGGTCGCCGCCTTCGCCTTCAGCCTCGCCGCGTTCCGCTATCGAGGCTGGCGGGTGCTGCGCGAATCCGGCCTGGTCGTGCTGGTGATCGGGTCACTGGCGACGGTGTGGATGCTGGTGGCCGACAACCTGCCCGGGAACTACGCCCTCGGCATCGCCCAGCGGATCCAGGTGGGCGCGATGTCGCTGTGGTTGATCGCGCTGGCCGCGGCGGTGGTCGTGGAGGGGCGGGAGTCGAGCTGACACCAGGCGTCCGCTCGTGCCTGTTCCAGGATGGCGAGAACGTCGTGGGCGTCGGCGGCACCATCGCCCCCCGCTCGACCGGGAGATTCCACGCGTTCGAGCCGCCCACCTGCGCTCGCTGCCGGTCCGAGTGCGGTCCGACGGGCATCCCGCACTCCACTGTCCGCCGAAGGCTCGTCCCGATTGCCGTGCGATGCTGTCGCGCATGAGTGATCGCGTGAACATCTCCTCGGGTTCGGAGTTCGAAGACATCGTCGGCTACTCGCGGGCGGTGCGGCTCGGCGATGTCATCGCGGTCAGCGGAACCACCGCTTCGGCACCCGGCGGCACGGCGGTCGGCGGCGACGACATCGGCGAGCAGACCAGGGAGACCTTGCGACGCATCGCCTCCGCACTGGAAGAGGTGGGCGCGAGCCTGGCCGACGTGGTGCGCACCCGCATCTTCGTCACCGACATCGCCCGCTGGCCCGAGGTCGCCAAGGCGCACGCCGAGGTCTTCGGCGAGATCCGTCCCGCCACGGCCATGTACGAGATCAAGGCCCTGATCACCCCGGCCCTGCTGGTCGAGATCGAAGCCGACGCGATCGCCGGCGGGTAGATCGCCGGGCGAGCTTCCAGGCCGCCGTGGTTTGCGGCGATCGCACTCATCCCAGATCGCCCCGCCCGCTGCCAGTCCTGGGCGGAATCACGGCTTGTCACCCACCACGGCGGCACGCCGGAGGTTCACCGCCCTGCACCGAAACGCCCAGGTCCGGCGGTCTCCCCTCGAGTGCGACCACGGAGTTGTCGGATGTCGGTGCTACGGGCTTCCATGTAGCGCCGCGTCGAGCCCTTGTCGGAGCCGACGCCATCCGGTGTCCCGTGCGTCATCCAGCGCCGACGACACCGGTGACGACTGACGGCACGACACACAGGCCCACAACAGTTCCGATGACCTTCGTTCGGCCGGGTCCGGCCCGTCGTTCGCGGCGGACCGGGTCTCGCCTCGCTAGGGTCGAAACCGTGACCACCGCCTCGCAGACTCCCGTGCACCTCGACACCGTCGCCGAGGCGACCGCACGCCTGCTCGACACCATCCGCGGCCTCGACGAGCACGCCGTGACCGAACCCTCCTTGCTGCCCGGCTGGACCCGCGGCCACGTCCTCGCACACCTCGCCCGCAACGCCGACAGCTTGGTGAACCTCCTGTTGTGGGCGCACACCGGCGTCGAAATCCCGCAATACGCCAGCCCTTTCCTGCGCGACGCCGACATCGAGGCGGGCGCGCCCCGTCCACTCGCCGAACAACTCGCCGACAACGAGGCCGCCGCGACCCGTTTCCTCGGCCTCGCACGCTCACTGACCGACGACGCTTGGCAAGCACAAGTCCGCACCCGCCAGGGCCGCCCCATCCCCGCAACCGAAGTCCTGTGGATGCGCTTGCAAGAGGTCGAAATTCACCACGTAGACCTGAACGCGAACTACCACCCCACGAACTGGCTCGCCTCCTTCGTAACCCGCATCCTCCCCCAAGCCACAGCCGACCTCACCCGCCTGACGTCCGACACCCCCCTCGCCTTCACCATCCGGGCCACCGACACCGATTTCACCGCCGCCATCGGCCCCTCCCCCACCGACACCATCTCCGGCCCAGCCGCCTCCCTCGCCGCCTGGCTCCTCGGCCGCGCCCCCGGCACCGACCTCACCGGCCCCCTCCCCACCCTCCCCGCCTGGAAGTAACCACGAGCGGCACACCACTGCGGCATCGCCCGAGAAGCCCTCTCCCTGGTGTGCCACTCGTGAACATCAGAATGGCCATGGGACACGCGGAGGCCCCTCCAGCCGAAACTGGAGGGGCCTCCGAGAAGTGCGCCCGAAGGGATTCGAACCCCTAACCTTCTGATCCGTAGTCAGATGCTCTATCCGTTGAGCTACGGGCGCATGTGTTATTCAGTTGTACCCGGTTTCCCGGGTGTGGCGGAGGCGAGAGGATTTGAACCTCCGGTCCCCGTGAAGGGACAACTCATTAGCAGTGAGTCCCATTCGGCCGCTCTGGCACGCCTCCTGGAGCCTTCTCTTCGAGGGCACCGGTCCTTTCGAACCGCCGAGCAGAAAGGTTACAGGAGCTACCGACCAGATCACAAAACGGCTGGTCAGCGTAGGTTGCTGTCGAACCAATCGAAGATTCTGGTCTGCGAATCGACCGCGTCGCCGTCGTCCGCCTCGGAGGTGTCGGCTCGGTGGTGCAGGCCGGAGTAGGTGACCACCAGGCTGGCGACCGCGGCGCGGGCGGTCGCGTCGCGTAGCTCGTCCACCTGGGCGGGCGGGGTGGACGGGTCGTCGACGCCGAACAAGCCGAGCCACGGCGCCTGCAGGTTGGGCGCGGCGCGCACGAGGGCGTCGGCCTGCTCGGTGAGCGGCTCGGTGATGCCGTGGGCCGCGACGCTCACCGCGGCGCCGATGGGGCGATTGGTCGCGACCAGGAACGCGGCGGTGCCCGCGGAGTCGAAACCGAGCACGCCGATGGTGTCGGGGAACACCCCCCGCCGGGTGAGCCAGTCGAAGCAGGCGTCGAAGTCCGCGAACAGCTCGTCGCCGAAGACCCCGGCGCCCGGTTCACCGTCGGCCCGGTGGAAGAGTTTGGGCGCGACCACCGTCCAGCCCTCGCCGGCCAGCGCGTTCATCAGGTCGCGTAACGCGCCGGTGAACTCGCGCGACTCGTGCAGCAGCACGATGCCGCCGCGGGCGTTTCCATCCGGCTCCACGACCGTGATGGGCACCTGCCCACCGCTGGCCGGCCGCTCGTCTTCCTGGTCGCTCGCCCGCAGCGGGGCCAAATCGTCGTAGGTGCCCGACATGAAACCAGCGTAGGGCGAGTTGCTGAACTTCGGTAGAAATTGCACGTGAGGGCCTATATCCCAGATAATTTCCGGTACGCCGATCGGGCTTTTCCCGGCGCCGATTAGGGTTGGAGTGTGACAGCGCAGATCCGGCCGGACCTCGAATCGATCCCGGCGTACACCCCCGGCCGCAGCAATCCCGGCGCGGTCAAGCTGGCCAGCAACGAGACGACCGTCGGTCCGCTGCCCGCCGCCGCCAAAGCCATCGCCGAAGCGGCGGAGCTGGCCAACCGGTATCCGGACAACCAGGTGACCGAGTTGCGGACGGCGCTGGCCGAGTTCCTCGGGGTCGGCTTCGAGAATGTCGCGGTCGGCTGCGGCAGCGTGGCGCTGTGCCAGGAGCTGGTGCAGATCACCTGCTCGTCACCGTCCGACGAGGTGCTGTACGCGTGGCGCTCGTTCGAGGCGTATCCGATCGTGACCAAGGTGGGCAACGCCACCGCGGTGCAGGTGCCACTCACGGCCGGTCAGGTGCACGATCTGGACGCGCTGGCCGCCGCCGTCACCGAGCGGACCAAGTTGATCTTCGTCTGCAACCCGAACAACCCCACCGGCACCGCGGTCGGCCGGACGGAGCTGATCCGGTTCCTCGACGCGGTACCGTCGCACGTGCTGGTGGTGCTCGATGAGGCGTACTACGAATACGTGCGGCTGGCCGACCGCCCCGACGGCGTCGAGATCGGCCGGACCAGACCCAATGTGGTTGTGCTGCGTACCTTCTCCAAGGCGTACGGCCTGGCCGGGTTGCGGGTGGGCTACGCGGTGGGCGATCCGGCCGTGATCACGGCGCTGCTGAAGGTGCACATCCCGTTCAGCGTGAGCAGGCTCGCGCAGGCGGCGGCGATCGCGTCGCTGGAGTCACGCCACGAATTGCTGGATCGCACGGACGTTCTGGTCGTCGAACGCGAGCGGGTGCGCGACGCCCTGGTGGCGGCGGGATACCCGGTGCCGCCGAGTGAGGCGAACTTCGTCTGGCTGCCGCTTGGCGCGCGCAGCGCCGAGTTCGGCGAGGCCAGCGCGGCGGCCGGGGTGCTGGTGCGGCCGTACGGGACCGACGGGGTGCGCGTCACCATCGGCGACCCGCACGAGAACGACCTGTTCCTGAGCTTCGCCAGTGCCCCGGAAGTGCTCGCCCGGTTCCTGGGTTAGCGGACGCCTATCGCGGGCGCGATCGTGGGCCAGGAGAGGGCGAGCTCGTCCTCCCAGTACGGCCAGGAGTGTGTGCCGGTGGCCCGGAAGTGCGCGGTGATCGGGATACCGAGTGACCGCAGCCGCTCGGTGAGCCGCTGGGTGCAGGCGTTGGTCGCGGCCTCCAGCGGGCCGCCGAACGTGATGGCGCTGGGCAGGTCGACGTTCGGCGTCCCGGGCACGTCGTGCACGCCGGGCAGACCGCTGCCGACCGACAGGTAGATCGTCTTGCCCCGCAACGCGTCCGCGTGCAGGGTGACGTCGTGCGCCAGCCAGTCGGGGTCGTCCTGCTTGCCGAACATGTTGTCCGGCTCGCCCATGTAGGTGGCCACCACAGCCCGCGCCTGCGCCTGGCCGATGTCGGTGCCCATCGAGAAGCAGCCGCTGTGCGCCCCGATGGCTTTGTAGAGCGTCGGCTGCCGGAACGCGAGCATCATCGCGGCCTCCGCACCCATCGAGACGCCCATCACCGCGTTGGTGCCGTTGCCGTCGAACTTCGCGTCGATCAGCGGAGGCAACTCCTTGGTCAGGAACGTCTCCCACTTGTTGGTGCCGAGCACCGGGTCCGGCTGCTGCCAGTCGGTGTAGAAGCTGGCCGGCCCGCCGACGGTGAGCACGACGTTGACGTCCTTGTCGGCGTAGAAACGGTCGGCGTGCCCGAGTTCGGTCCAGTTGTTGCTGTCGGGGTTCGCACTGCGGCCGTCGAGCATGTAGACGGTGGGACGCGGGCGCGACTGGTCGCGTGGCAGCAGCACCTGCACCTCGACCACCCGGCTCATCGCGGGCGAGGCGACATAGACCCGCAGCCACCGATCGTTGATCGGTTCGATGCGCTCGATTCGCGGCGTCGAGGGCTGTTTACTTGTCGGCTCCGCCGGGCCGGGACCGTCCGAAGATCCGGTGTTGACCGGCGGCGGATTGCCGGGCGCCGCCGTGACCTGGGGTGCACCGAATGACACCACCCCGGAAACGAGTGCGGCACTGATCAGAGCGTTGGAAAGCCAACGCCGCACCCCGCGACACAGCATGCCGACCATCCTGCCAGAGACGTCGATGGTCGCAGGAAGGCCGTCGACGTGTCGAAGACCACGCACCGTGCTCACCGTGCGGGCAGACCGTCCTGCCAGCGCCGCTCCACGCCGGCGAAACGCCACACCGCGACGGCGACCGCCCAGGTGAGCACGAACAGCCCGACGATGATGAATCCGAGATCACCGAGGTCGAGATTTCCGATCCAGGCGACGACGCCCGATCGGACCTCGAGCCGCTCGGCGAAGATCGAGACGATCTCCTGCCCGCCGATCAACAGCGCCACGGCCACCGACAGTCCGGTGATCACCAAGTTGTAGTAGATCTTCCGCACCGGCTCGGCGAAGGCCCAGTCGTAGGCGAAGCTCATGAACGAACCGTCCAGCGAGTCGAACAGCGCCATGCCCGCCGAGAACAGCACGGGCAGTACCAGGATGGAATACCAGGGCAGCCCGGTCGCCGCCGCGCCGCCCGCGATCACGAGCAGCCCGACCTCGGTGACGGTGTCGAAGCCGAGGCCGAACAGCACGCCCACCGGATACATGTGCCGCGGCCTGCGGACGAGGCCGAGCACCGGTCGCAGCAGCCGGTTGAGCAGGCCCCGGCTGTCCAGCTGCCGTTCCAGCTGCGCCTCGTCGAATTCGCCGCGGCGCATCTGCCGGAACACGCGCCAGATGCCGGCCAGCGACGCCAGATTGAGCAGACCGATCAGGATCAGGAACGCGCCGGAGACGCTGGTGCCCCATAAGCCCGTCCAGCGTTGCAGGGCCGAATCCTCGTCCGCCAAGGTGGACGCCAGCGCCCGCACACCGAAGGCGAGCAAGGCCACGAGTACGAACACGACCGTGGAGTGGCCCAGCGCGAACCAGAAGCCGACTGTCCGGACCTTCTGCTTCCCGCTCTCCGCCACCAATTTTCGAACGGTGTTGTCGATGGCGGCGATGTGGTCGGCATCGAACGCGTGCCGCATGCCGAGCGTGTACGCCGTCACCCCGAGACCGATGCCGAACACCGAACCGTCGATCACATAATGGTTCGGCGCGACGAACAGCAGCAGCGTCCCCCAGCCGAGGACGTGCAGAGCCACGACGGTGATGGTCATTCCGATGACACTGCGCACGAGCGAACCCCTCGACCCCCGAAATGCAGACGCGTCAACGATACTCGACCGCACCGGCACCGGTCCGCGTCTCGGGTCGATCCAGCAAATCCAGCAAATCGTGGCACACCGTCAGCACACCCGCCGTACGCTGAGCGCCGAGCCTTTTCCGGGGTATCGAACTAGGACGGGCATGATCGCGCATCCACACTATCGGCGCCGAGGTCACCCCACTGCGCTGTACTGCACCGTGCGGACCGGCCGTCCGGTTCACAGTCGCGACGGCCCCCGTGTCTCCTGAGTTGGCCTCGAACCAAAGCTAATCCGTGGCATCTGCCATGCGCGGGCCACCCCGACGACGCGGTGCCCGCTGCGCTTCCCGCGCGAATTCTCTGCTCGATTCGTCTGTTTCATCGCAGCACCTATGCCCGACCGGAGAAAACCGTGAATCCAGTGTCGCCCGTCTCCTCGATCGAGAACGAATCGGGCACAAATCCTTTCCTGCCCGATCTGGAACGCCGGATGCGGGAGTGCGACGAGTTCTTCCGGCTGCCCGAATTGGCGCACCTGAGCGCACAGCGCCGACGCTGCGCGCTGGAGCAACTCGAACAGACCGGTTCCTATCTCCAGACCGCCGAGGAGATCCTGATCGGGGCCAAGCTCGCCTGGCGCAATCACGCCCGCTGCGTGGGCCGCAAGCATTGGCGCTCGTTGAAATTGCTCGACGCCCGGCGGGTCCGCTCGGCACGCGACCTGGCCGAGGTCTGCTGGCAGCACCTGCACATGGCCACCAACAACGGCGCCATTCAGTCGATGATCACCGTCGGCCCGCCGCGGCAACCGGACGGGCGCGAGTTCCGCATCGTCAGCCCACAGATCATCCGCTACGCGGGCTATCGCAACGGGGATGGGACGGTCACCGGTGACGCCGCCAACGTCGAGCTCACCGAATTCGCGATGAAACTCGGGTGGCGCGGCGCCGGAACGCCTTTCGACATCCTTCCGCTGCTGATCAGTACGCCGGACGAGCCGGTTCGCTGGTTCGACATCCCGCCCGAGCTCGCACGCGAGGTGGAACTCGAGCATCCCGAGTTCGAGTGGTTCGCCGGTCTCGGCCTGCGCTGGCACGCGCTGCCCGCGGTGTCCGACATGAATCTCGAGATCGGCGGCATGACCTACCCGTTCGCACCGTTCAACGGCTGGTATCTGGGCGCGGAGATCGGTGCGCGGAATCTCAGCGACGCCAACCGCTACAACATGCTCCCGCTGATCGCGGAGATGATGTGCCTGGACACCCGGGCAGAGCGCAACCTCTGGCGCGATCAGGCCCTGGTCGAACTAAACCGCGCCGTGCTGCACAGCTTCCGCAAGGCGGGCGTGTACATCGTCGACCATCACACCGTCGCCAAACAGTTCTGCGATCACGTCAAGCGCGAGGAAGCCGCGGGCCGCGCCTGCCCCACCGACTGGTCCTGGATCAACCCGCCGATATCGTCCGGCCTGACCCCGACCTTCCACCGCTACTACGACCCACCCGACATGGACATCCGGCCGAATTTCGTCCGCAGAGACTTCCGCGCGGATGTGGCACTGTAACCGCCGCGGCTCATGCTCTCCATGAGCATGGGCCACCCAGCGAATGGAGCGGAGACGGAGGGATTTGAACCCCCGGTCGCTCTCGCGACGCTCGCTTTCAAGGCGAGTGCATTCGGCCGCTCTGCCACGTCTCCAGGGACCTGATCGTAGCGGACGGCTCAGCCGGAGTGCTTGCCGATTTCCTCGTCGACTCGGCCGAAGACGTCGGCGATCACCTCGAGCTGGGCCGGAGCCAGTAGATCGATGAAGTGGCTGCGGACGGCTTCGACGTGGCCGGGCGCGGCGGCTTGCAGGCGGCGCAGGCCCTCGTCGGTGAGTTCGGCGAGCACGCCGCGGCCGTCCTCCAGGCAGGTGTTGCGGCGGACCATCTTCTGCGCCTCCAGCCGCCGGATCTGGTGGGTCAGCTTGCTGCGCGAGGACAGCACGCCGTCGGCCAGCTCGCTCATCCGCAACGAGCGGTCGGGCGCCTCGGAGAGCAGGACCAGGATCCGGTATTCGGCGACGGTCAGGTCGCTGTCGCGTTGCAGCTGACGATTCAGTGCTGTCATCAGGCGCTGGTGGCCGTCCATGTACGCGCGCCAGGCGCGCTGCTGGGCCGGGGTGAGCCAGCGGGGCTCGGCCACGACGCGACCGCTCGGTTCGGGATGCACGGTGGTCATTCTATGCGCGACGAACTGCGGAAATGGGCAACTCTCGCAGGTCAGCGCACCGTGGACAGCAGTGCGCGGTTCACTGCGGCCGGGCTGGTGCATCCGGCGAGGCCGAGGGTGGAGTCGAAATCGGCGAGCAACGTGCGCAGCGCGTGCCGTACCCCCGCGGCGCCCGCGAGCCCGAGGCCGTAGGCCCACGGCCGCCCGTACAGCACCGCCTTCGCACCCAAGGCCAGCGCCACGAGCACGTCGGAACCGGTGCGCAGGCCGGAGTCGAACAGGACGTCGGCGCGGTCGCCGATGGTGGCCACCACCGCGGGCAGCGCGTCCAGCGCCGCGATCGAGCCGTCCACTTGGCGGCCGCCGTGATTGCTCACCACCACCGCATCGGCGCCGGCGTCCACTGCCTGACGCGCGTCGTCGGGGTGCAGGATGCCTTTCACGGCGATCGGGAGATCCGTCCATTCGCGCAGCAGCGAGAGGTCGGCGAGCCGCAGCGTGTGGTTGCCGAACAGGCCGACCCAGGTGAGGATGGCCGTCCGCATCGCCTCCTCGCTCTCTTCCGGCGCGGCAGGCAGCTTGGCCCGGAACACCGGGTCGGACAGATAGTTGGCGATGCCCTTGCCGTGCAGGAACGGCAGGTGCGCCTGTTCCAGGTCGCGCGGCCGCCAGCCGAGGGTCGGAGTGTCCACGGTGACCACGATCGCCGAAGCTCCGGCCTGCTCGGCGCGCCGGACGAAAGAGCAGGCCAGTTCGTCATCCGAGGGCCAATACAGCTGGTACCACCACGCACCGGCCGACGCGCCGACGTCCTCGATGGTGGAGGAAGCCGCAGTGGACAGCACCGTGCCGATGCCGAGTTCTCTGGTCACCTCCGCCACGATCACCTCGCCGCCCTCGTGCAGGAGTTCCAGGACGCCGACCGGCGCGGTGAGCACGGGTGCGGCCAGTTTCGTCCCGAGCACCTCGACGGACAGATCCCGGGCGCCGGGGCCGGTGGAGCCACGCAGCATCCGCGGCAGGATGCGGTAGCGGTCGAAGGCGGATCGGTTTGCGGCGGCGGTGCGCTCCGCGGACGCGCTGCCCGCCACGTAGGCGAAGGCGGCCGGATCCAGCCGCTCCTGCGCCAACGACTCCAGACCCGTTGCGGTCATGGGCAATTCGGGTGTCACGCCGCCCAGACCGCCGAGGTAGATCTCGTTCTGGAAATCGATGAAGCCGCCACTCATCACCGGAACGGTAGTCCGTGACGCCGGTCACCGCAGGCCGCTTGCCGGATCGGTCCGGAAAGGTCGACTCCGGGGCCACCGCGCGGACGCCCGTCCGCGCGGAGCACTATGGCATGGTGCGCGCTATAGATCTGAACGGTTTCGGCGGTCCAGATGTCATGGTCTTGGCCGAAGTGCCGGACCCGAAGCCGGGACACGGAGAAGTGCTGATCGAGGTGGCCGCCGCGGGTGTCAACCGGGCCGATCTGTTGCAGCGTCAGGGCCTCTACCCACCCCCGCCGGGAGCCAGCCCGATACTCGGCCTGGAATGCTCCGGCGTGATCGCCGGAATCGGCGACGGAGTGCGCGACTGGGCGGTCGGTGATCGAGTGTGCGCGCTGCTGTCCGGCGGCGGCTATGCCGAGCGGGTCGTGGTGCCCGCCACCCAGGTGCTCCCGGTCCCGGACGGCCTGGACCTGGGCGCGGCCGCCGGGCTGCCCGAGGCGGCGGCGACCGTGTGGTCGAACCTGGTGATGACCGCGGGCCTGCGGGCCAACCAGCTGGTGCTGATCCACGGCGGCGGCAGCGGGATCGGTACGCACGCCATCCAGGTCGCCAAGGCCCTCGGCGCGCGCGTCGCGGTGACCGCCGGATCGGCCGAGAAGCTGGCGCGCTGCGCGGAACTCGGGGCGGACGTGCTGATCAACTACAAGGAGGACGACTTCGTCGCCGCCGTGCGCGCCGAGCGCTCGGGCGCGGGCAGCCCCGGCGCGGACATCATCCTCGACAATATGGGCGCGGCCTACCTGGGACGCAACGTCGACGCGCTGGCCGAGCACGGCCGCCTCGTGGTGATCGGCATGCAGGGCGGCGTGAGCGCCGAACTGAACCTGGGCGCCCTGTTGCGCAAGTGGGGCACCGTTCACGCCACCAACGTGCGCGCGCGGCCGGTGACCGGCCCGGGCAGCAAGGCCGAGATCGTGGCCGAGGTGCGCAGGCAGCTGTGGCCGTTGATCGCCGACGGCACGGTGGCGCCCGTCATCGCGGCCGAACTGCCGATCGAGGAGGCCGCCGAAGCGCACCGGCTGCTGGACTCCGGCGAGGTGTTCGGCAAGGTCGTGCTGCGGGTGGCGGAGCTCTGAGCGGCGCTCACTCCAGCGCCAGCAGCGCCCTGCCGAGCTGATCGATCTCGAACTTGGTGGTATAGGGCGCGAGCCCGATGGTCACAGCGCCGCCCTCGTCGTTGACGCCGAGCGCGTCCAGCAGCCTGCTGCCGCCGTGCACACCGCTCACCGTGCCGATCCGGTTGTCGGCGAGCTTCGCCGCGACCTTCTCCGCCTGCATGCCCGCGAGCGTGAAGCTGACCGTGGGAATGCGGGTGGACGCGCGGCCGATCACAGTGAGGCTGGGGATCGAGTCCAGCATGCTCATCAGGTGCTCGAACAGCTGGTCGTGGTAGTCCTGCAACGAGGTGATCGACATCTCCAGCCGCTCGCGCCGGGTGCCGTGGGCCCGCTCGTCCAGCCCGGCCAGGAAATCGATCGAAGTGGTCAGGCCCGCGAGCAGCGCGTATTGGTGCCCGCCGACCTCGAGCCGCTCGGCGCCCTTCGCATAGGGGTTGAGCGACATGGACGGGATCCGATCCAGGAACGCGGGGTCACGGAAGACCAGCGCGCCGATCTGCGGACCGCCCCACGCCGGTGCGCTCAACGCGACGACGTCGGCGTTCAGTTCCTCGATGTCGATGAGCGCGTAGGGCGCGGCGCCGAACGCGTCGGCCACCAGCAGGCCGCCCACCTCGTGCACCCGATCCGCGGCAACCCGCACGGCGGGCGCCGAGCCGACGATGGGCGAGGCGGCGGTGAGGGCGACCAGCCGCGCGGTGGGTCCGATCAGCTCCTCGAACTGCCAGGACGGCATCTCGCAGGTCTCGATCTCCACCTCGGCCCAGCGCACGTGCGCGCCGTAGCGGTTGGCGATGCGCAGCCACGGCGCGACATTGGCCTCGTCGTCCAGCCTGGACAACACGATGCCGGTGCCGAGTCCGAGGCGGGAACTCAGCGATTCGGCCAGCCAGGCCAGCAGGACCGCACGGTCGGGACCGAGCACGACACCCGCCGGGTCACCGCCGACCAGGTCCGCGACGGCTTCGCGGGCCGCGTCCAGAATCGCCGCGCTGCGCACGGCCGCGGCGGTTCGGCCGATATGCGAGAAGGAAGAAGTTCGGAAACCCGTTGAAACAGCCCGAGATACCGCGTCCGGGATCAACATGCCCGCTTGCGGGTCGAGATGGATCCAGCCGTCGCCCAGGGACGGTATCAGGCCCCGAACCCGCGCGACGTCGTAAGTCATGCTGGCCACTCTAAGGGCAGCGGGCGAGCCTGTGTAACCGCGTTCCCCTCCACATCGTGGCGAGAGCACAGCGACCTGGGACTCAGCATGGCGACCGACTTTCGACAAATCCGAATCACACGACCCGAACAGAATAGAACGCCGGCTCCCAGGGCAGTGCGTACCAGCGACATGCGCCGCGTCCTGCCCGGTGTGCCCCGTCCGCGGAGCACCGGCTTAGCGCGTTCGGAGCGAACACGACATGATAGGGACCATGACGCACTCGGACGAGGCACCGGACCACATCGTCGTCGTCGGACCCGACGGCAGGCCGTTGGCCATCCCGGCGGCGGCCGGACCGGGGGCTCCCTTCACCGCGCAGGTCGTTGCCGACGATAACAAGGACGAGTCGGACGATCGGGACGAATCCGGCGAATCGCTCGCCGACATGGTCGAGCAGCCCGCGAAGGTCATGCGCATCGGCACCATGATCAAGCAGCTGCTCGAGGAGGTGCGCGCCGCCCCGCTGGACGAGGCCAGCCGCAATCGCCTGAAGGAGATCCACACGTCCTCCGTGCGGGAGCTGGAGCAGGGCCTCGCCCCGGAACTGCGGGAGGAGCTCGAGCGGCTCACCCTGCCGTTCACCGACGACGCCGTCCCGACCGACGCCGAGCTGCGGATCGCGCAGGCCCAGCTGGTCGGCTGGCTGGAGGGCCTGTTCCACGGCATCCAGACCGCGCTGTTCGCCCAGCAGATGGCCGCGCGCGCCCAGCTCGAACAGATGCGCCAAGGCGCGCTGCCGCCCGGCCTCAACGCCGCCGACCCGCGCGGCGGCCAAGCCGGTCACATTACCGGCGGTTCCGGCCAGTACCTGTGAGACCGGTGACGCGCGTGTGCCACGCGGCGGCGGGAAGCGGCCGGGGTAGTCTCGTGCACCGTGCCCGCCGCTGCCGCTCGCTCCGACTCGGTCTCCGATCCGAGTGCGGTGCGTCCTGAAGAGAGCTCAGTTGGTTCCGATGACCAAGCGCGTTCAGATGACAGCTCGCCGAACCCCTCGGCCGAGCACACGGAGCATTCCGGCGACGACTCACCGGAGGACCCGGTGAGCGCGGCCACACCGGAGACGGAGACCCTGCACGCCGGAGCCTCCGTGGCGAAGATCGTGCCGGACTCCCAGACCTTCCGGCGCGCGTTCCAGGACTTCGCGGTCGGCTTCGCGCAGCGGGAGCTGTGGCTGTCGCTCGGCTGGCAGGACATCAAGCAGCGTTACCGGCGCTCGGTGCTCGGTCCGTTCTGGATCACCATCGCCACCGGCTTGCAGGCCGTGGCGATGGGTGTGCTGTACGCGGCGCTGCTCGGCCAGCCGCTGCGGGAGTATCTGCCCTACGTGACGGTCGGCTTGATCATCTGGAACGTGATCAGCGCGAGCATCCTGGAGGGCTCGGAGGTCTTCATCGCCAACGAGGGTCTGATCAAACAGCTTCCTTCGGCCCTGAGCGTGCACGTCTACCGGCTGGTGTGGCGGCAACTGCTCTTCTTCGCCCACAACATGGTCATCTACGTGGTGATGCTCGCCGCGTTCGGCGTGTGGCGTCATCTCGGGGTGGCCAGCCTCATGGCGATTCCGGCGATCGCGCTGATCTTCCTGAATTCGATGTGGGTGTCGATCGTGTTCGGCATCTTCAGCACGCGCTACCGCGACATCGCGCCGATTCTCGGCAGCACCACGCTGATGCTGTTCGTGCTGACCCCGGTCATGTGGACGACCAAGACGCTGCAATCGCAGATGAACAACGGCGACCGCGCGAAGCTGGCCGAACTCGTGCCGACGTTCCACTATCTCGAGATCGTCCGGGCGCCCCTGCTCGGCGAACCGCAAGAACTGCGGCACTGGCTGGTCGTCGGCGTGATCACCCTGCTGGGCTGGATCGTGGCGATCCTCGCGATGAAGCAGTTCCGTTCGCGCGTACCGTACTGGGTATAGGAGCGCCCCGATGAGTCGTGTGAGTATCGAGACCCAGGAAGCCTGGGTCGAATTCCCGATCTTCGACGCCAAATCGCGGTCGTTGAAAAAGGCGTTCCTCGGCAAGGCCGGCGGCGCGATCGGACGCAACAAATCCGACGTCGTCGTGGTCGAGGCCCTGCGGGAGATCAACCTGTCGCTGAAAGAGGGCGACCGGGTGGGCTTGGTCGGGCACAACGGCGCGGGCAAATCGACGCTGCTGCGCCTGCTCTCGGGCATCTACGAACCGTCGCGGGGCAGTGCGCGCATCCGCGGTCGGGTAGCGCCGGTTTTCGACCTCGGCGTCGGCATGGACCCGGAGATCTCCGGCTACGAGAACATCATCATCCGCGGACTGTTCCTCGGGCAGACCCGCAAGCAGATGCTGTCGAAGATCGATGAGATCGCCGATTTCACCGAGCTCGGCGAATATCTGTCCATGCCCCTGCGCACCTATTCCACCGGTATGCGGGTGCGCCTCGCGATGGGCGTGGTCACCTCGATCGATCCCGAGATCCTGCTGCTCGACGAGGGCATCGGCGCCGTCGACGCGGAATTCATGAAGAAGGCCCGCAAGCGGTTGCAGTCGTTGGTGGCGCGTTCGGGCATCCTGGTCTTCGCCAGCCATTCGAACGAATTCCTCGCGCAGTTGTGCGACACGGCGTTGTGGATCGACCACGGCCAGATCCGCTTGCGTGGCGGCATCGAAGAAGTGGTGCGAGCCTATGAGGGGCCGGAGGCGGGGAATCACGTCGCGACCGTGCTGCGCGAGATGGAAGCGGAGCGGGGCGAGAAATCAGACCGAGAATTGGAGCGGAATCAGGTATGAGCGGTCAGGCCCGGAGGCGGCAGCGAAGCGTGACCATGGAGGGTCCCGCTCATGCCGGAAAGGCCACAGCATGAGTGAGCCGACCGGGCAGGACACCCCGATCGACGAAGGGGCGCAGGCCCGGATCGGCTCCGCGGCGGAAGATGCCGTCGAGCTCGCCGACCCCGCCGTGGAAACCGCGGCGCCGGACCCGGATTCGCAGCCGCGCGTCGTTGCCGTCGTCGTCACGCACAAGCGCCGCGAACTGCTCGCCGAGTCACTGAAGGTCGTCACCTCGCAGTCCCGGCCGGTGGACCACCTGATCGTGGTGGACAACGGCAACGAGACCGAAGTCGCCGATCTGGTGCGCGACCAGCCGGTGGAATCCACCTACCTCGGCTCGGCGCACAACCTCGGCGGCGCGGGCGGGTTCGCGCTCGGCATGCTGCACGCGTTGAGCATCGGCGCGGACTGGGTGTGGCTCGCCGACGACGACGGCAGGCCCGAAGGCCCCGATGTGCTGTCCACCCTGCTGGACTGCGCGAACCGGCACGGTCTGGTCGAGGTTTCGCCCGTCGTCTGCGATATCGACGAACCCGACCGCCTCGCTTTCCCGCTGCGCCGCGGCGTGGTCTGGCGCAGGCTGCGCTCCGAACTCGGCGACGACGATTTCCTGCCCGGCATCGCCTCGCTGTTCAACGGCGCGCTGATCTCCGCGCGGGCGGTCGACGTGATCGGCGTGCCGGACCTGCGCCTGTTCGTGCGCGGTGACGAGGTGGAGGTGCATCGCAGGCTGGTGCGCTCCGGGCTGCCGTTCGGCACCTGCCTGCAGACGGCGTATCTGCATCCCAACGGTGCGGCGGAGTTCAAGCCGATTCTCGGCGGCCGGATGCACACGCAATATCCCGACGATCCGGTGAAGCGCTACTTCACCTACCGCAACCGGGGCTACTTGATGTCGCAGCCGGGTATGCGGAAACTGCTGCCCCAGGAGTGGGTTCGCTTCTCCTGGTTCTTCCTTGTCACCCGCCGCGACCCGGCCGGCCTGCGCGAATGGTTCCACCTACGCTCACTCGGCCGCCACGAGCAGTTCGGCAAGCCCGACTGAGCTCGGAAGGTCGCCGCGCGGCGCGTCGGATCAGTCCGATGCGCGGCTCCCGACCCATCGCTAATTCGGTTGTGCGGAGCCGGAGTCGAGTGCAAGAGTGGGCAGAACCGCGAGAGAGGTAAGGAGGTGTGGACCGTGACGAGGAACGTTCGGGTTGTCGTGTTCAGGCGAGCTGACGTCGGTCATGCCGCCACACGAAACTCCACCTCATTCTCCGCTCGCTGAACCCTTCGTCGGGTTCGGCGCCCGACGAAGGACTCCTTCCATCATGGTCGACCACGACCTTCTCGTCCCTTACGGCTGGACCGAAGCCGTTGCCGCGCGGTACGCCTCGATGATCGAGGAAGGCTGTGTGCCCGCGCGAGTGATCCGCATGGACCGCAGCGAATGCGATGTGGCCACGCCCGACGGGCTCGCCCGCGCTCGCTGCCCGCGTCCGGATTCCGAGGTCAGCGGGCTGTGCACCGGCGATTGGGTGTCCGTCGACGCCACCTCGGCGGTGCGCCGGTTGCTGCCGCGCCGATCGGCGATCATGCGATCGTCGGTATCCGGCCGGTCCCAGGGCCAGGTGCTCGCCGCCAACGTCGACACCGTGCTGATCTGCGCCGCCGCCGACGGCGACGTGGATCTCGGCCGCATCGAACGCATGCTCGCGCTGGTCTGGGAGAGCAATGCCCAGCCGATCGTGCTGCTCACCAAGGCCGACGCGGCCGACGACCTCCCGCTCGCCCAGGTACGCGCCGTCGCGCCGGGCGCTGCCGTGCTCGAGGTGAGCGCGAACACCGGCCTCGGGCTCGACGTGCTCACGGCGATGCTCGACGGCACCGTCGCGCTGCTCGGACCCTCCGGTGCTGGGAAGTCGACTCTCGCCAACGCGCTGCTCGGCGCGGAGGTCTTCGCCACCAACGCGGTTCGCGACACCGACAAGAAGGGCAGGCACACCACGGTGCACCGGGAGCTGCGCCCGCTGCCCGGCGGCGGCACCCTGATCGATACGCCGGGGCTGCGCGGCGTCGGGCTGTGGGACGCCGCCGAAGGCATCGAGAAGACCTTCAGCGACATCGCAACCCTTGCCGCTCAGTGTCGTTTCGGCGATTGCGCGCACCACGGCGAACCCGGGTGCGCGGTGCGGGAGGCGATCGACAACGGCGAACTCACCCAGCGCAGGCTCGACAGCTACGACAAGCTGGCCCGGGAGAACGAGTGGATGCGGGCGCGCACCGACAAACGGCTGCAAGCCGAGCGCGAGCGAGCCTGGCGGGACATCAGCAAGCAGCACCGCAAGATGTTCCGGGAGCGGAACTCACGACGCTGACCGAGCACGGGCACGGTAGGGTGCCCTTCGCATCGTTCGCTATCTGGGAGGGATAGATGAGTCAGCCCGGCGGGTACCCGCCACCCGGTCAGCAGCCCGGCCAATGGCCCGGACAGCCGACATTCGGTCAGCAGCCGCCAGTCGGCCAGTACCCGCCTCAGCAGGCGCCCGCGCAGTACGCGCCGCCCGCGGGGCAGCATCCGAGCCAGCCGCATCTCACCCAACCTCAGGTGGGCCAGTCGCCATACGGGCAGCCCGCGCCCCAATTCGCCCAGCCCGCACCGCAGTACGGGCAGCCGCAACCCTACGGCCAGCCGCAGCAGTTCGGTCAGCCGCAACCGTACGGTCAACCGCAGCAGTTCGGCCCGCAGGGCTACGGCAGACCCGCCGATCCGCCGGGCATCACCATCGATGCCTCGTACTCGCTCTGGACGTTCATGCTCGCGCTGACCAAGCCGAAGATCCTGGTCAACGGACAGCGGGTGCCCAACACCCGTTGGGGCGCGAACCACATCCCGGTCGGCCCGGGCCAGTACCACGTCCGGGTCACCACCCCGTGGTTGTTCGACATGGGTTCGGCCAACGTGACCGTGCCGATCGCCGAGGGACAGGCCGCGCGGTTCTACTACAAGCCGCCGGTTGTGCTCTTCCTCAACGGCGCGATCGGACCGGTTCCGCAGAAAGCGCCGGGCCTGCTGTTCCTGTACATCGTCTGGGCCCTGGTCGGCCTGATGTTCTTGCTGAACATCGTGCTCATCGCCGCCACGGCCTGAACCGGAAGAGGGCACCGGCACGCGGTGCCCTCTCTTCGCCCCACCTATGCAACTGGTTGCATAATGAGCGGGTTTACGCTTAGTCTGCAAGCGCGTACAGCCGCGGGCTGATGCCTGCGGCGGAAACGAAGGAGCAGGTCAGATGACGGAACCGGGATCCAAGCCGCTAGCGGGCCGGACGATGATCATGTCCGGCGGCAGTCGCGGCATCGGGCTGGAGATCGCCAAGCGGGCCGCGGCCGACGGCGCCAACATCACCCTGATCGCGAAGACCGATCAGCCGCATCCCAAGCTGCCTGGCACCATCCACACCGCCGCCGCGGAACTCGAGGCGGAGGGTGGGCAGGTTCTGCCGTTCGTCGGCGACGTTCGCGTCGACGAGTCGGTGGCCGAGGCGGTGCGCCAGACGGTCGAGCGGTTCGGCGGCATCGACATCGTGGTGAACAACGCCTCCGCGATCGACTTGTCCCCCACGGACGCACTGCCGATGAAGAAATACGACTTGATGCAGGACATCAACTGCCGAGGCAGCTTCCTGCTGTCCAAGCTGAGCATCCCGCATCTGCGCGAATCGGCGAAGGCCGGGCGCAACCCGCACATCCTGACGCTGTCCCCGCCGCTGAACCTGGACCCCAAGTGGGCGGGCATGGCGCTGGGCTACACGATCGCCAAGTACGGCATGTCGCTGACCACATTGGGGCTGGCCGAGGAACTCAAAGGCGACGGCATCGGCGTCAATTCACTGTGGCCGCGCACCACGATCGCCACCGCGGCGGTGAAGAACCTGCTCGGCGGCGAGGAGATGGTCTCCACCTCGCGCACCCCCGACATCTACGCCGACGCCGCATACCTGGTACTCACCTCGCCCGGCAAGGAGACCAGCGGCAACTTCTTCATCGACGATGACGTTCTGGCCGCCCACGGCATCACCGACCTGGACAAGTACCGCGTCACCCCGGGCGATGGCGAACTCACCACCGACCTCTTCCTGTCCGCCTCTCCGCGTCTTTAGGCCGGATTCAGGGGCCGCGGCGGCAGCGTTCGCGGCTGCGATGGGGGACGAGCTGGTCAGCCCGTCCCCCATGTACCAACGAAATCAGCTGTCGCGCCGACCTTCGATCCCGTACAACCGCTCCCAATTCTCGCGGCTGGTCAATTCCGGCATGGCCGCGCGGTACTGCGCCTGGACGGCGGGCAGCTCGCGGCGCAGGCGACGCAGCACACGCACCATCCGCCGCAGCAGCCGCAGCGCGCGGGCCTTGTCGCGCCGACGCACCCGGACACCGGACTGCGAGGCGTCGGTGACCACCACGTGGTCGAACAGCGAGACATGCCACCAGTAGGCGTCTTCCCTGGTCACGCCGATGATGCCGTGCTGGGTGCGGCCCAGCCACTGATTGATCGCGCGCTTGATCAGCACCAGCTTCGCGCGGCTGGGTTCCCCACCGGCACGGCGCAATTGGATGTCCGCGGAACGGACCGGCGGCGTCGAGGCCGGATGCTTGATCGTCTCGGCGTAGTCGGCCCGGCTGGTCCGCGCGGCAGCCAGTGCCTCGATACCGCCGTCCCGCAACACCTTCGGGCCCTTCAAGAAGTCCTCGATACCCTGCAGGGTGGTGTGCACCAAGCCGTACTGCATCGCGACCAGCTGCTCGGACATCTCCCGGAACAGCCGGCCCGCGATGTCCTTACCGTCCAGCTCGGTGTGCAGCGAGCCGACGATCAGCGAGTTACGGGTGCTGAAGTAGCGCGCCCAGTCGTCGTAGTCCTTCCAGTAGAAGTCCGCGTGCCAGACCGCGGCGTTGGGGAGCGTGACGGTGACGAAACCGTGCTCGCGCGCCCGGATGCCGTACTCCACGTCGTCCCACTGGAAGAAGATCGGGATCGGCAGGCCGATCTTCGCGACCACCTCGGCCGGGATGAGGCAGGTCCACCAGGCGTTGTAGCCCGCGTCCACGCGGCGCTCCTGGTTCTTCTTCAACATGCTGGTGTTGCGCAGCGCCTTGGGCACCTTCTGGCCGTGCCGCAGCCGGTTCAGGTGCACTTCCTCGGCGCCGACGTTGAGGTAGTCGGGGTTGAGCAGGAACAGCATCTGCGCGCCGACCAGGGTCGGTTCGACCGTCAGGTTGGCGAACGCGTTCAGGCGCAGCACCGTCTCCGGTTCGCACAGGATGTCGTCGTCCATCAGGATGACGTCGGCGTGCTCGTTGACCGCGGACACCTCGTAGAGCCCCCGGGTGAAGCCGCCCGCGCCGCCCAGGTTCGGCTGACGCAGGTAGCGCAGCTTCTCGCCGAGGACCGGTGCGACCTCCTGGTATCGCGGCCGGTTCTCGACCAGATCGGTGCCCTGGTCGACGACGTACACCGCGTCGATCGCGGCGAGCACGGTCGGGTCGGAGGACAGCGCCGCGACCGTCTCGGCGCAGTCCTCGGCACGGTTGAAGGTGCAGATCGCGACGGCGACCGGACGGACGCGTTCCGGCGCGACGGCGGTCCAGCTCAACTCCGCGATGCCGAGCGCGCCGCCGATGGCGTCGAACTCCAGCCACAGCGCGCCGCCGTCGACGTACTGGTCGAGCGGGGCGGTCAGGGTGACCGAACCGCTCGCGTCGACCCGCTGGGTGTCGATGATCCTGCGGTGACCCGCGATGTCGGAGGCCACCAGACGGATGTTCGCCTTGGCGGCGACGTCGAGCACCATGGTGACCCGCACCTCGGTGACCGTGGTCCAGCGCTGCCAGTAGCTCGCGGCGAACCGGCCGAAATAGGTGTTGGTGTGCGCGGTCGCGCCCTTGTCCAAACGCAGGGTCTGGCGTTCCCGGTGCGCGCCACCTTTCACGACGGCGTACAGCTCGTCGCTCACCTTCGCCGACGGACCGGCGAAGATACCGCGCTGGAGCACTAGCCGGTCCGGCGCCCGATGGTCGGCGCGCAGCGCGGCAGGCGCCTCAGCGGCCGTCGAGCGATCGTTTGTTTCGGTAACGGCCTCGATAGCCGACTGATCCATGAAATCCTCGAAATTCTCATTGTGCCGGACGGGACAGACACGCCCCTCGATGCCTTCACGGCGGGGGTGAGGATATCAACCGCCCCGTGCGGTTGCCCGCCGTACGGCCACGCCGACGTGTGCTCGAAGCATTGCTAAACGTTCGCCGATTCGTTGTCGGTGGCACTGCCGGTACCCGCTCGCGCTCCGGTGAAGACGAACTTGTCATAGGCCCAGTACCGGAACACCACGGCCACGATCTGCCCGATCAACGTACCGGAGATGTTGTCCGACACCGGGCTGGACAGGTCGAGCACGTAGCGGGAGAAGCCGAGACAGCCCAGTTGCAGGCCGATCGCGACGACGTTGAACAACGCGTACAACAGGTATTCGCGCCCGGGATTGTCGGTCGGCTTGTGCGCGAAGGTCCACCACTTGTTGCCGAAATACGTCACCACCGTGGCCACCGCGATCGCGATGATCTTGGCCGGCAGTGGGTAGTGATACAGCACGCCCTCGCCACCCCAGAAGACCAGGAGGTTGTACGTGCCCGCGTCCACCAGGAACCCGATCGCGCCGACCACCAGGAAAGCCCCGCCTCTGCGCAGCGCGGTGAGCACCTTGCGAACGACCGCTTCGGTCTCCTGCGTCACTGGCTCGTCCGCGGGTGCGGTGGACTCACTGGATGGCACGGCCCGACGGTACCCCAGGAGCGCCGAAGCGCCCGCGCGGGGAAATTCCGCTGCCGCACACGGTGAGGTCGGCCACGCGCAAACTGTGAGTTCCCTGTACCCTCCCCGTGTTCCCACATTCACCACCGATCGCGAGGATTGACCCGGGTGGACTCCACCGAGCTCCGTATTGCCGCCGTGGTTCCGTGTCACAACGAAGAGGCCTCGGTCGCCAAGGTCGTGGCCGATCTGCAGGCCGCCGTGCCGGGAATCGTCGTCTACGTCTACGACAATCTGAGCACGGACAAAACCGCCGAGCGCGCACGCGAGGCCGGAGCGATCGTGCGCCACGAGCACACCAAGGGCAAGGGCAACGTGGTGCGCCGCGCCTTCGCCGACATCGAGGCGGACGTGTACTTGATGGTCGACGGCGACGACACCTATGAGGCGTCCGCCGCGCCGCTGATGATCAAGACGTTGCTCGACGGCCCCTACGACCATGTGCTCGGCGTGCGCAAGCAGGACGAGGGCGCCTCGGCCTACCGCGCGGGCCACGAGACCGGTAACAAGGTGCTCAACGGCGTGGTCGGGAAGGTGTTCGGCGAGAACGTCGAGGACATGCTCTCCGGTTTCCGGGTGTTCTCCCGCCGGTTCGTGAAGAGCTTTCCGGCGGTGTCTCGTGAATTCGAGATCGAGACCGAGCTCACGGTGCATTCCCTGCACCTGCGGGTGCCGCGGACGGCGGTGCCGGTCGGCTTCCGCGATCGTCCGGCGGGCAGCGAGAGCAAGCTGCGCACCTATCACGACGGATTCAAGATCCTCGCCCTGATCATCGGGCTGGCCCGGCACGAGCGGCCGGTCGCGTTCTACGGCCTGTTCGGCACGCTGAGCTGGCTGGTTTCGATCGTCCTGACCATTCCGATCGTCGTCGAGTTCTACAACACCCACACGGTGCCGCGGTTCCCGACGCTGTTCCTCGCCTTCACGCTGCTGCTGCTCGGCAGCCTCGCCTGGACCGCGGGACTGATCCTCGACGGCATCCGGCGCTCCCGCCACGAGGCCGCGCGCCTGGTCTACCTGCGCTACACCGCGGTGGGCGCGGAGGACCCGCGCAGCGCGGGCAACGGCGGAGCCGGGCGTTGACGACCTCGGCGGATCGGGCCGCGACGCCGGAGGAGAATCTGGACGAGCGTTCGGACACCGCGCCGCTACCCGCGACCGACACCGCCCCGCTACCAGCTGTGGACGCCGAGGCCGCGACCACCGGCACGGACCGCTCGGGGAAAGGTCTCGCGGAGCGAGTGGTGACGCGCCTGGGCGCGGCGACGATCGCCTTCACCCTGCTGGCGACGATCTTCGGTGCGCTGTTCACAGTTCTCACCCCGCCGTTCTGGGGTCATGACGAAATCACCCAGTTCGGTCGCGCCTACCAGGTCGCGCACGGCGGGTTCCTGCCGCAGCGGATCCACGACGATCGCGGCATCGCCTACGGTGGCGACGTCCCGTCCAGCATCACCGAGCTGATGGGCTACGCGCTGCGGGACTACTCCACCAACCCGGACGAGCCGGATCCCATGGTGGCCGACCCGGCCCGCTACGACCAACTGACCGGCGCCGCGGTCTCGGACGCCACCGAACCGGTGTGGTTCACCAATACCGCGGCTTACTCGCCGATCCCCTACATTCCGGCCGCTATCGGCATCCGCCTCGGCGAGCTCTTCGGGCTGAACGTGGGCGGCCTGCTCCTGATCACCCGGTTCGCCGGACTGGTGGCCTACCTCGCTGTGGTCGGGTTCGGCATGTACGCCTTGCGCGCGCACCGGGTGCAGTGGCTGGCGTTCACCGTCGCCGTGCTGCCGATCGCGGTGTTCCAGGCGGGCACGGTGACCGCCGACACCATGACCAACGCGCTGGCCATCTTGGTGTCCGCGCTGCTGGTGAAGGCCATGTTCCTCGGCACGCGACTGGGTCGGGTGGAGATCGGCGCGCTGCTGGCCGCGACGATCCTGCTGCCGGTGAGCAAGCCCACCTACGTGTTGCTCGCGCTGCTGGTCGCCCTGGTGCCCGCCGACCGATTCGGATTCAGCGGGTGGCGGCGCGGGATTCCGTGGGTGTTCGCCGCGGCGGGCGCGCTCGCGTTCGCGGTGTGGATGAAGATCGCGGCGCCCACCGGCGACGGCATGGGCCTGATGCGGCCGCCGCACCAGTGGCACTCGGTGCGTCCCGGCGACCAGCTCAGCGGCATCCTGCGCGATCCACCGGAGTTCGTGCACGTGTTCGGCGAGAGCATCGCCCTGCGCGACCAGCGCTGGTTCAGCCAGTTCTTCGGCGAACTCGGCTTCGCCTACGTCGACGTGCCCGCCATCGCCATGCTGGCCTGCCTGCTGGCGTTCGCGGTGAGCATCGGCATCGCGGAACGGATGACCGTCCCGGCCTTCCGCCGCACCCTGATCGTCGCCCTCACCATGGCCGCGAGCGTCGCGATGATCTACGTGACGCTGTATATGTCGTTCACGCCGGTCGGGTACTACATCATCGACGGCGTGCAGGGCCGCTATTTCGTGCCGCTGGCGATCGTGACGCTCGCGGTGCTGCTGCGCTGGATGCCGCTGCGGCTCACGGACTCCGCGGGGAAGACCCCGACGGTGGGCCCGGCCGTCACCGTGCTGGTGGCGACGAGCGTGGCGCTGATCGCGGCCGCGGCGAAGTACTACACCATCGTCTGGGGCTGAGCGGCGCGGCGTCTCGGGTATCTCCCGGGGCGCCTTTCAGTCTCCCGCCGCGCTGAGAGTCCGCTCGCCCGCGGCGAGGTAGGCGTGCTCGGTGGCGGCCTTGTACGGGCGCCACCAGTTCTCGTTGTCCCGGTACCACTGAATCGTCGCGGCCAATCCGGCGCGGAAGTCCGCGTAACGGGGGCGCCAATCGAGTTCGGAACGCAGCAACGTCGCGTCGATCGCGTAGCGCTGATCGTGGCCGGGCCGGTCGGTCACGTGGTCGAAATCGCCGGGGTCGCGGCCGAACTCCGCGAGGATCATCTGCACCACCGACTTGTTGTCGAGTTCGCCGTCGGCGCCGATCAGGTAGGTCTGCCCGATCCGGCCCCGGCGCAGGATCTCCCACACGGCGCGATTGTGGTCGTCGACATGGATCCAGTCGCGTACCTGGTGTCCCGCCCCGTAGAGCCGGGGACGGACCCCATCGATCAGATTGGTGATCTGGCGCGGGATGAATTTCTCCACGTGCTGGTAGGGCCCGTAATTGTTACTGCAGTTGGAGATCGTGGCGCGTACGCCGAACGAGCGGGTCCACGCGCGCACCAGCAGATCGCTGGAGGCCTTGGTGGCCGAGTACGGGCTGGACGGGTTGTACGGGGTGGTCTCGGTGAAGGCCGGATCGTCCTGGTCGAGGTCGCCGTAGACCTCGTCGGTCGACACGTGGTGGTAGCGCACGTCGTGCCTGCGCACGGCCTGCAGGAGGGAATAGGTGCCGACGATATTGGTCTGCACGAACGGCCACGGCTCGGCGAGGGAGTTGTCGTTGTGCGACTCCGCGGCGAAGTGCACCACCGCGTCCACGCCGCTGACCAGTTCGTCGACCAGCTCGAGATCGGCGATGTCGCCGTGCACGAACTCGATGCGATCGGCCACCGGGTCGAGCGAGGCCCGGTTCCCGGCATAGGTCAGGGCGTCGAGGACGGTGACGGCCGTATCCGGGTGGGCGGACACGGTCTGCTGGACGAAGTTCGCGCCGATGAATCCGGCGCCACCGGTGACGAGCAATCGCACCCCATGACTGTACGTGGGGCCGCGCCGCACCGGCGACGGACTCGAAACCCCGGTGGGGCCTAACGATCTCCAGGTTTTTGATCTGTGACATTCGCCTCATTGACTTCCCAGCGTTTGGAACTTTCAGATTGGTATGGCACGGAAAAGCCCGGTCAGCGGGCCTATTTCCGCAACCCCACCAAGCCATGGGTCTCGATGGTGAACAAAATTTGAATAAACAGTCACAAGGGGTTCACCACGCGTTAGCTGCTCTAGATTTTGCTCGTCTAGTCCCCTCCGAACGCTTCAATCGAGGTTCCAAACAAAATGCTGATGAGGAAATTCGCCGCGACGTCGGCACTGTTGATCGCCGCCCTCGGCGTCACCGCCGGCACCGTGAACGCGGCTCCGGCCGCCGAGGCCGATGACGCGGTGAACTTCACCGCTCACGCGACCGACACCCAGTCCATCATCACGACCGATGCCGGTTCCATGGTCGTCGAGGATGGCGTGTTCAAGGTCAAGGCGGCCAACGGCAACGTGCTGACCGGCATGCCGATGACCTTCCGGGTGGATGACTTCGAGTTCCCGATCGCTGCCGAGATCGCGGACCACACCGCCACCCTGACCCCCCAGTTCGACATGGCGCACGCGACCTACAAGCCCGTCGCCCTGCCGTTCGAGGACAAGGCGCCCTGGAAGACCGAGTACGACCGTGAGCAGGCCGCCTTCAACCGTATGAAGGACACCATCTCGACCGGCGCCACCATCGGCACCCTGGTCGGCGGCATCGGCGGCGGCGCCGTCGGCTGCGTCCTCGGCGGCATCGCCGGCGCGACCGTCGCCTCGGCGGCCATCGTCGGCCTGTTCGGCGCGTTCATCCCGGCCGCGGCCATCGGCTGCCTCGGCGGCATCATCGCCGTCGGCGCGCTCGGCACCCTCGCGGGCCAGCTGCTGATCACCGCCCCGGTCGCCATCGGTGCTGCGATCCAGTACTTCACCACCATCAACCAGCCGTTCGTCGCCCCGAAGTAATCCGCCACCGTACGGAGAACTGAAACGAATCGAAGCCCCCTCCGCGCTGTCCACGCGGACGGGGCTTCATTCATTTCCGCCGCGAGCGGAAAAGTTAACTAATCCTGAACAAAATGTGAAGAACGAAGATTGCGACGTCGTGACCTCAGTTATCAAGGATAGATAACTTCGATTCGGAAATAATTTCGCCCGAAGCGGCGCACCGCCCCGCACAGACGCGAGCCCCGTCCCGTCTGATGCGGGGCGGGGCTCGCCTGGGCAGGGCCCGACCGGTTACGCCGTCCGAGCCCGCTGGTCCCCTTCGATCCTGGCCCGCACGAACCGCGCGACCCGCGCCAGCGCCGCCCTGCTCTCCGGCAGATTCGGCGCGATGCTCATGAAGGCGTGGACCTGGCCGCGCCACAATTCCAAGGCGTTCGGCACGCCCGCCGCGGTGAGCCGCTGCGCCATCAACTCGGCATCGAAGCGCAGCACCTCGTCCTCGGCGGCGACCAGCAGCACGGGCGGAAGCGCGGACAGCACCGCGTTGACCGGCGACAGGCTCGGATCCAGCGTCCCGTCGACCTCCGCGCCGATGCGCACCACCGCTTCCAGCGCCGAGAGCGGGATATACGGATCGCGCGCGACGTTCACGTAGTCCCGCTTCGCCGCGTAGTCCAGGTCGAGCAGCGCGCTCAAGCCGACCAACCCGGCCGGTGCGGGCAGCCCCGACTCCAGTGCCAGCAGGGCGGTCGCGAAGGTGAGGTATCCGCCCGCCGAATCACCCGCGAAGATGATCCGCCCTGGATCCGCGCCATGGCGCAGCAGCCAGCGATAGGCCGCGAGGCAGTCCCCCACCGAATCGCTGATCCGCGTCCGGGGCAACTGGCGGTACTCGACGTTGATCACGGGCAGGCCGGTGCGGCGGGCCAGGCTCGCCGCGACCGGGCGGTGACTACGGGTGCTGCAGATCGCGAAGCCACCGCCGTGCATGTACAGCACCGCGCCGTGGCGCAACGCACGCGACGCACCGGCCGGGCGGATGATCTCCAGGCGGATGCCGTGCAGCGACACCTGCTCTCGATCGATCCCCTGCGGTCGAGGACGCAGCCGCGCCAACCCCTCGACGGTGGCCGCGCCGACCGGGATGGTCGTCCTCGTCACCGGGAGGGTTCGCAGCACCGGGCGGACCACGCCCATGCAAGTGGCCAGCAGCAGACGCGATTGCGCGCTGGGACCCTTCGGATTCATCACCGCACCGGGCTCGCCGTCTCTGGTCGACATCGCGCACCTACCTCACAACTGGCGCGCCGAATCACGACCGGACCGTGCCCAGGCGAGCTGTCGGCGCTGACATCTCACACAGTGTCTTTTCAGAACACCATGCGCATCGTGACCTACGCAACAGAATCGCTCGAAGCCCGCCGCGGCGAAACGCCCGTAACCGAATCGAGGACTACTCGGAACCTCATCGAATCCCGGAGCCGCGAAACTGGCAGACTCCAAGGCATGCGCGGAATCATTCTGGCGGGCGGCACCGGCTCCCGGTTGCACCCGATCACGCGCGGGGTGAGCAAGCAGCTGGTCCCGGTCTACGACAAACCCATGGTCTACTACCCCCTCTCCACGCTGATGCTCGCGGGGATCAGGGACATCTTGGTGATCACCACGCCCGAGGACGCGACGGCGTTCCGGCGGCTGCTGGGCGACGGCACGCAGTTCGGGCTGTCCCTGAGCTACGTGGTCCAGCCGGAGCCGGACGGCCTGGCCAAGGCCTTCGTCCTCGGCGCCGACCACATCGGCGGCGATTGCGCCGCACTGGTGCTCGGCGACAATATCTTTCACGGCCCCGGCCTCGGCACCAGCCTCAATCGCTTCCACGGAATCGACGGCGGCGCGGTGTTCGCCTACTGGGTGTCCGACCCGACCGCCTACGGCGTGGTGGAGTTCACCGAGGGACGCGCGGTGTCCATCGAGGAGAAGCCCAAGACGCCGCGGTCGAACTACGCCATTCCAGGGCTGTACTTCTACGACAACGACGTGGTGGAGATCGCCCGGTCGCTGCGTCCGTCCGCCCGCGGCGAGTACGAGATCACCGACATCAATCGCGCCTACTTGGAACAGGATCGTCTGAGCGTGGACGTGCTCGCCCGCGGTACCGCCTGGCTGGATACCGGTACCTTCGATTCCCTGCTCGACGCCGCCAATTACGTACGCACCATCGAGGAACGGCAGGGCCTCAAGATCGGCGTCCCCGAGGAGGTGGCCTGGCGGATGGGCTTCATCGATGACGAGCGGTTGTGCGCGCTGGCCGAGCCGCTGGTCCGCTCCGGCTACGGCCGCTACCTGCTCGATCTGCTCGAACGCGGACGGGACTGGTGAGCATGGAGTTCCGGGAACTCGCGGTGCCGGGCGCGTGGGTGATCACGCCGCGCCAGCACGGCGACAGTCGCGGCACGTTCCTCGAGGGGTTCAAGGCCTCGGAGTTCGAGAAGGTGACCGGGCGGCCGTTCGACCTGCGGCAGGTCAACTGCTCGGTGTCGGCCGCAGGGGTGCTGCGCGGGATCCACTACACCGAGGACCCGCCCGGACAGGCCAAGTACGTGACCTGCGTGCGCGGCGCCTTCCTCGACGTGGTGGTCGACCTGCGCCCCGGCTCGCCGACCTATGGCCGCTGGGACAGCGTGCTGCTCGACGACGTCGACCGGCGCTCGGTGTTCCTGTCCGAAGGGCTCGGCCACGCGATCCTCTCGCTGGAGGACGGCTCGACGGTCACGTATCTGTGCTCCCTGGAGTATCAGCCGGAGTTCGACCACGATATCGACGCGTTCGATCCCACGCTCGGCATCGAGTGGCCGCGGGTGGGGCGCGACGGGCGGGAACTCACGTTCGTCCGCTCCGCGAAAGACACAGCGGCCCCGCCGTTCTCGTGATCCGAACGAAGGAGCGGCCGGACGCAGGGGCGCTCCGGAGTCGGTACACGGCATCGAGCGCCGTCACCCGGTGCGGGTGACGGCACTCGACGGATGGTGCGGCGGTCAGCCGACGAGTTGCAGTTCCTTCTGCTCATCCGCCGCCTGCTCCCGGCCGCGGAATCGCGGCACGAAGGCCAGCAGGGCGACCAGCGCGCCGACGATGGATACGCCCGCGGCGAACTCCAGACCGGGACGGTAGGTGTCGAGCATGCCGGCGGCCGAGATGTCGGCGTGTGCGCCGGAGGCGATGATCGCCGTGGTCACCGCGAGCACGATGGCCGCGCCGACCTGCATGGACGTCTGCAGCACGCCTGCGGCGAGACCCTGCTCCTCGTCATCGATGCCGTTGGTGGCCTGAATGTTGATGGCGGGGAAGCCGACCCACCCGATGCCGATGAGCAGCACCGCGGGCAGCAGCATGGTCAGGTAGGAGGGCGCGGTGTCCAACCGCAGGAACAGCAGGTAACCGACGGCCATCACGGTCATGGTCACCGCGATCACCGGCCCGGTGCCGAAACGATCGACGAGTCGGTCGGAGAAGAAGGCCGACAGCACGACCAGCAGACCGACCGGCAGCAGCGCCATGGCCAGCTTCAGCGGAGACCAGTCGAGAGTGTCCTGCATGTACAGGGTCACGATGAACTGCCAGCTGAAGTAGGAGCCCGCCACCGCCACGATCGCGAGACTGGCCCGGACCAGCGAGGACTTGCGCAGGATCCCGAGGCGCACCAGCGGGTAGCGCACCCGCTTCTCCACCGCGACGAATCCGGCGAACAGCGCGGCGACCGCGACGAACGAACCGATGGTGCGCGCGGACGCCCACCCGGCCTCCGGCGCGGCGACCACGGTGTAGACCAGCAGCAGCATGGCGGCGGTGGACAGCAGCGCCCCGAACAGGTCGTGTCCGCCTTCCTCGGCCGGCTTGTCCTTCGGCACCAGCACGTAGGCCGCGGCCAGCGCGGCGAGCGCGATCGGCACCGGGAGCAGGAACGTCCAGCGCCAGCCGACGCCGGTCATCAGACCGCCGAACAGCAGGCCCATGGAGTAGCCGCCCGCGCCGAACACCGTGTAGATGGACAGCGCCTTGTTGCGGGCGGGGCCCTCGGCGAAGTTGGTGGTGATGATCGACAGGCCGGTCGGTGCGGTGAACGCGGCGGCGAGGCCCTTGACGAAGCGGGTGAGGATCAGCAGCGGACCGGAGCTGACCAGACCGCCTGCCAGCGAGGCGACCGCGAAGACGGCGAGCGCGACCAGGAAGACCTTGCGCCGCCCGAGCAGGTCGGCGGTGCGGCCGCCGAGCAGCAGCAGACCGCCGTACCCGAGGACGTAACCGCTGACCAGCCATTGCAGGGTCGAGGTGGACAGATCGAGTTCCGTGCCGATGGACGGCAGCGCGACGCCGATCATCGAGACGTCGAGACCGTCGAGGAACAACACGATGCACAGCGTGATCAGCATGCCCCAGAGCCGGGCTGACCATCTGGTCGGATCGCTCGCCTGAGCGGCCGAGAGCGTTGCTGGTGAAGTCATGCGGGGAACATTACATGCGCACGCATTAAATGCCAACACATTTAATGCGGTTGCATGGACATGCCGTGCCCACTAAGATGGGGCCATGTCGAAGCCGACCACCGTGAGCACAGCCCGGCGCGCTCCCGCGCCGGCCGGGCTGGTTGGAGAGTGGCGCGAGCTGCTCGACCGGCACGCGGCGGTGAGTTGTGCGCTCGAGAAAGCGCTCCAGAACGGTCATCACATCGGGCTCAGCGAATTCGAGACGCTGGACCGGCTGATCGACGCGAACTGTGGCGACTACCGGATGAGCGACCTCGCCAACGACATCTACCTCAGCCAGAGCGCGCTGTCGCGGGCCGTGGCACGGCTGGAGCGCGACGGCCTCGTCCAGCGCACCATGTGTGCCGAAGACCGCCGCGCCGTGTTCGTCTGCCTCACCGAGAAGGGCCGTGAGGTCTACGACCGGGCCCTGCCCACCCACCGGGCGGTATTGAACGACACCTGGGAATTGCCGGGGCCGCCGAAGTGCTGATCAGCGCGGGCTGAAGCGTTTTACTCAGAGCGCTTTCCGTGCGTCCTCGATGCGCGCACGCGCGTCGATCGTCGCCGCCTCGATGCTCGCGAACGCCGCTCGGAAGCGCGCGATCTCGTGCTCCTTGTCCACGTAGACGGGTCCGGTGAACGTCTCCAGGTAGACCACCGGCGGTTCCGGACGCTCGCCGGAACCCGCCTCGGCGAACTCCAACAGCACGAAACGACCCGACGCCATGCCGTCGTGATAGCCGCAATCCGCGGGCACCAGCCGGATCCGGACGTTCGGCAGCTGCGCCATGCGGAGCAGATGGTCGAGTTGCTCGGCGGTCACCGCCGGGCCGCCGATGCGCCGTCGCAGCACCGCCTCATCGATCAGCGCGTCCAGCCGCAGCGGCGCGTCGGCCCGGGTGACCAGGGTCTGCCGGGCCTGGCGCAAGCGCACCCGGCGGTCGATCTCGTGCTCGGCCAACTCCGGGTGCGCCGCCGTGCACAGCGCGCGGGTGTAGCCCTCGGTTTGCAGCAGGCCGGGGAGGAGTTCGTTCTCATAAGTGGACAGCCTGGTGGCCGCCTCTTCCAGGCCGATATAGACGTCGAAGCCCTCCGCGATCACGTCGCCGTAGGTGGTCCACCAGCCCTTGGCCTTCGTGTCGCGCGCCAACGCGCGCAGCGGTTCGAGCAGGTCGGGCGGCGCGCCGTAGACCTTGCACATCGCCTCGACGTCGAGGCCGCGCAGCGAGGTCTGGCCGGTCTCGATCCGCCAGATCTTCGCCTCCGACCACTCCAGCTGCTGCGCGGCCACCCGCGTGGTCATCCCGGCCCGGTTGCGCAGATCACGCAAATGCCTGCCGAGCTGCCGCCGCGGCATGGTCGATCCGGTCGTTCCCTGCGGTAAAGCCATGCTTGCCCCCTGTTCGCCATACACCGCCCGCACCGTGAACCATCCTCGGTCTGCGACGCGGCACGCCCTTGGACACCCGAGGTGGATGCCGGGTATCCGAACAGCATTGTTCACAGCGAAGCTCGCAGCGGTCACGGCGCGTGTCTCAGCTAGGCCGGTGGCTCCTGCGAGTCGAACTACTTCCGTACGACGCGATTTCGCCCCTACCTGCGCGGGTTTCGCTTGCGGAAGCGCCAGAATTGCACCGCCCGAACGTCTTCGGACAGCTGGTTGACCGGCTCGGCCACGTCCGACAACGCCTGGAACAGGTCGTCGGCCAACTCGCTGATGTGCTCCACCCTGGTCGCCAGACGCGAGGCGTTCACCAGGAACTCGAGCATCAGGCGCACGGCGGCGGCGATGGTCAGGCCGAGCGGCACGCCCAGCACCGCGGCGAGCACGCCGAGCACCGCGGACACCCGCCACGCCGATACCGTCACCGTGATGGGCACGGCGAAGGCGAACACCAGTCCCAGGATGTAGGCCAGCGGCAAGAGAGTGCGGGTGGCCGGGCGGTGGAACTGCACGTCGAGCAGGGCGCGCGCGGCCGCGGCGCTCCACTGCGCGAACGCGCGCGGGCTGCGGAACGGCTCGGCGGGCTGCTCATCGTCGGGAGCGGACCTGGAGAACCGCTCGGCCGCCGATTCTTTCCACGTGATCCAGCGCGATTCGGCCTCGTACTCGTCGGCGTCCACGGGCGCGCCGGGTCCGTTGGCTTCGTCACTCATGCCGGGTCCTCCTCCGAGCCTGACGCTCATGCCGAGAATCCTCCCTGTCCGGGGCGGGCGGATCCAGCCGGAAACGCACGCCACCGGTATGTTTTCGCACCCGCAACACCCATCAAGCCCGCCCCACAGCGATCTCACAGCTCCGGCGCAGCGAGTGGCCAGGTCCACGGCCGAAAGTAGCTGCGTGGCAGTCATGGCGAGCCACCTCGGGATGCCCGGCGATACACGGACGAACCCTCCGGAAATGAGACGTAGGCGACACTCCGGAAATTCTTTCGGAGAACCCGTAACGCCCACGGCGTCCCCCGCCGATACGACCCATGAATGCAGGACCCAGAGATCTACCGGGGAATGGAGAAGACAGTGCGCACCACGTTTCCGACTTCCGTCACGGCGGCCGAGCTGACCGCCGCTGCGCAGGACTACAACCAGCGCGGGTGGACGGTCGCCGAAACGGCCAACGGTCTGAGCCTGATCACCGACGACGACCTGTCCGGCATCGAGGTCACCGGCGAACTGGCCGGCGAGGTCCGCCGCTTCCTGCGGGCGAACAACCTGTCGGGTGCGGTTATCGAGATCCCGGGCACGGAGCGTCGCGAGATCCACCTGGTCACGGGCGTCCGCAAGGCCGCGATGGCGCTCGAGGCGCTGCGCGAGGCCGGAGCGACCGTGTACACCGACGGCGCGGGCATCCCGCTGCCGCCCACCCACCTCTCGGCCGGTTCGGCCTGCTGGGGCGTCGCGCCCGGTGAAGCCCGCTGGGTTCCGCCGGTCGTCGCGATCGCCGCGGCCGTGCGCGCCGCCACCGCGTCGCGCCGCGCCAAGCTGACCATCGCCTGCTGAGCAACGCACCCCTGAGCGAGTTCACCTGCTGATCGCGGGCCGGGGCCGCGCTACCCGGCCTGTTTGCGACCGGTATCCGTCCCGGCGCTCCGGATCCCCACCCCGGAGCGCTGCCGGGTACCGGTCGTTCGGCGTCGCCGATATCAAGCGTTGTCTTTTCAGTTCCACAGTCGAACGCAAAGATGGGGTATGGCCCCGATCACGCAATCGCGCAATCTGCTGCGGACCTGCCCGCTCTGTGAGGCGGTCTGCGGCCTGGAAATCACCCTGGATCCCGACGACCACGTGACCTCGGTCCGCGGCGACCGCAGCGATCCCTTCAGCAAGGGCTTTATCTGCCCCAAGGGAGCCAGCTTCGGTCATCTCGACGAGGACCAGGACCGGGTGACCGACCCGCTGGTTCGTGACCGCGCTACCGGTGCCTGGCGCACCGTGACCTGGGACGAAGCCTTCGATTACATCGCCGAGCGGTTCCCCGCCGTCGTGGCCGAGCACGGAACCCAGTCGGCGGCGGCCTACTTGGGCAATCCCAACGCGCACACCGTGGCGGGCGCGCTGTACGTACCGGCGCTGCTACGCGCGCTGGGCACCAAGAACATCTACTCCGCCAGCACCGCCGATCAGATGCCCAAGCAGGTGGCCAGTGGGCTGATGTTCGGCGACCCGCTCACCGTGCCGGTGCCCGACCTCGACCGCACCGATTACCTGCTGATGCTGGGGGCCAATCCGCTGGAATCGAACGGTTCGCTGTGCACCGCACCGGATTTCCCGGGCAGGCTGAAGGCGCTGCGTGGCAGAGGCGGCCGCTTCGTGGTGGTCGATCCGCGGGTCACCCGCACCGCGAAACTCGCCGACGAGCACCTGTTCATCCGGCCGGGCAGCGATGCGTACCTGTTGTTCGGCATCGTGCACACGCTCTTCGCCGAGCAATTGACCGATCTGCGCGTCGAGGTGACCGGCCTGGACGAATTGCGCACGGCCGCCGCCGTATTCGACCCAGAGACGGTCGCCGCCCGCACCGGCGTACCGGCGTCCACGGTCGTGCGGCTCGCCCGTGAGCTCGCGGCGGCGCCGACCGCCGCGGTGTACGCCCGTATCGGCACGTGCACCGCCGAATTCGGCACCATCACGCAGTGGCTCGTCGATGCGATCAACGCGCTCACCGGCAACCTCGACTCCCCCGGCGGCGCGATGTTCGCCACCGCCGCGGCCGGCGGCATCCCCCGCACCAAGCCGTTCCGCCCCGGGCGCTGGACCAGTCGAGTCCGCGGGCTGCCCGAGGCGATGGGCGAGCTGCCCGTCGCGACGCTCGCCGACGAGATCACCACCCCGGGCGAAGGGCAGATCCGTGCCCTGGTGACGGTCGCGGGCAATCCGGTGCTGTCCGCGCCGAGCGGCGCGCGCCTGGACGAGGCGTTCGCCCAGCTCGAGTTCATGGTCAGCGTGGACCGGTACGTGAACGAGACCACCAGGCACGCGGATGTGATCCTGCCTCCCCCGCGTCCGACGCAGTCCCCGCACTACGACTTCGCGCTGCTGCAATTCGCCGTGCGCAACTACACGCGCTACTCGCGCCCGCTGGTGCCGCTGGGTGACCGGCCTTCCGAACCCGCCGTCCTGGCTCGCCTAGCCGCCGCGGTGACCGGCAGGCCGCATGACGGCTCCGACGGGATCGATCCGCTCACCGCGGTGGACGAACTCGTCATCGCGGGGATGCTGCACAAGGCCGGTTTCCCCGAGCGGCGCGGCGATCTGATCGGTGCGAACAGCACCGAGCAGCGCATCGACCTGATGCTGCGCCTCGGGCCGTACGGCGAATGGAACGGCGGCACACTCAATCTGCAAGTGCTGTTGGACAACCCGCACGGTATCGACCTGGGTCCGTTGCAGCCGCGCCTGCCGGGCGCGCTGCGTACGGCGAGCGGGCGGGTGGACCTGGCCCCGCAGCCGCTGCTGGACGACGTGGCGCGGATGCGGGCGCGCCTGGCCGACGCCGCGCCGGAGATCGTACTGATCGGACGGCGGCAGCTACGGTCGAACAACAGCTGGATGCACAACATCCCGACGCTGGTGAGCGGATCGAATCGGTGCACGCTGCATATCAATCCGGCCGATGTGGAGCGACTGGGGCTGGGTGACGAGGCGGTGGTGAAATCGGCCGCCGGAACGCTGACGGTCCCGCTGGAGCCGACCGACGCCATCATGCCCGGGGTGGTCAGCCTGCCGCACGGATGGGGCCACGCCGACAGCGCGCAGACCGTGGCCCGCACGCACGCGGGCGTCAATGCCAATGTGCTCACCGATGATTCGGTGGTCGACGCGCCCTCCGGCAACGCCGTGTTCAACGGCGTTCCGGTGACACTGACTCCGGCCTGACATCTCTCCAACCGATCCCGCAAATCCCGACCGGCCGGACATTGTTCCGGCCGGTCGGCTTGTAGCCAACCGTTGGAATACTTGCGCCGCAGCCGAATCAGGGGCATTCTCGACGGGGATTTCGACGTTTTGCCGCGCGGGCCGCATCCGAAGTGGATGCGATCTCGAGACGACCGCGGTTCAACGTCGAGCCTGGTGTAACCCGCATTCCGGCGACCGGAGGGGGCTGCGATGCCCGGTGGACACAGTGGCAGCGACGGAGAGCGTGAGCTGCAAGAACGGTACGGAACAGAAGACCGAGCACAGCGCTTCTACGACGATCAGGTGCTCGACCGGCTCAATCCGGCGATGATAGATTTCATCGGCCGGATGGATATGGCGTTCATCGCCACAGCCGACGAACACGGTGAATGCGACTCGAGTTTCCGCGCCGGACAACCCGGTTTCCTCCATGTGATCGACGACCGCACGATCGCCTATCCGGAATACCGCGGCAACGGCGTCATGGCGAGTCTCGGCAATATCCTGGAGAATCCGCACGTCGGGATTCTGCTCATCGATTTCGTGCGCGACCTCATCGGACTGCACATCAACGGCTCGGCCCGCATCGTCTCCGACCCGGCACTTCGCACCACCGTGCCCGATCTGCCCGTCAACCACAAAGGCCGCGCCGCGGAGCAGTGGGTGGTGGTCGATGTGGAAGAGGCATACATCCACTGCCGCAAGCACATCCCACACCTGATCCCCGCCCCGCGCGAACAACGCGAGTGGGGCACCGACAGCATTCGCGCCAAAGGCGGCGACTACTTCGGGGCGAAGGCGGAGAAAAGCGAGCTGGCCGACACGGTGATCAGCCGCTCCTGAAGGGCGTGGCGCGGCGGATCACCGGCTGCCGCGACGTGTGCCGGGCGCCGCCAGCGTGGACCAGGCCCGTCAACCCCGCTGATGGTGCGCGAGCAGGCGGGTGAGCAGGCGGGTCAGATCGTTTCTGTCCTCGGCCGATAGCGGTCCGAGCAGGTCGTCTTGCACCTTCTCGAGCGCTTGATCCATGCGCCGCAGTTGCCCCTCGCCCGCCTCGGTGCGGGTCACGATATTGCGCCTCCGGTCGTCCGGATCCGGCGTCCGCTCGACGAAACCCTGGTCGGCCAGTTCGTTGATCGCCGCCACCACGTCGCTGCGGTCCATGTTGCACCGGCGCCCGAGTTCGGCCTGGCTCGCCGCCCCGAACTCGTCCAGCGCGGCCAGAATGCGGTAGTGGTACCCACGCGCACCCACCTCGCCGAAGCTGTCGGACGCCAACCGATGGGCGTGCACGGCCAACTGGGTGACCAGCCAACTCGGCTTCGCGGCCAGGCGCGCGGGTGTCTCCTCCACAACAGCCACCATACATCGTTGGCCGAGCCAATTAATCACTCACCGACTCGAACGTCAGGGCGGCGGCCTGTTTCGCCCCGGAACGATTACGGGCCCTCAGTGGATGCCACCCACGCGCGGAGTTCCTCACCATCGCCGCGGATCTGAGAATCGCCGGCCGTCGGACGCCGTCAACGAGGCCGTACGTCCTGCGGGGTGACCCCGAATCGTGCCTTGAACGCGGAGCCGAAGGCGCTGAGGGAGCGGAAGCCGCTGGCGTAGGCGATTTCGGCCACCGTGCGGTTGGAGGGAGATTCGCGCAGGCGGCGGTGGGCGCGGTCGAGCCGCGCGCCGCGGATCAGCTCGCTCGGTGTCGTACCGGTGTGATGCAAGGCCAGTTGGACCTGGCGCAGTGACCAGCCGAGGCTTCGTGCGATCTCGATCGGAGTCAGATCGGGATCGTCGGCGTGCCGGAGCACGTAGTCGCGCACCGCGGTGTCCACCGTGGCCAGCACGTTCGGCATCGCGGCGCGGCGGCGCAGGCAGAGGCGGAGCAGATCGATGATCGTGTCACAGGCGGCGGCGAACTCGGGACCGTCGACAGTCGCACGCTGCCTTCCGAGCTCGCTGATCAGGCCTGCTACGACCGAGCCCAAGCCCTCGCGCAGGTCGATCAGCGCAGGTCCCGCGCCGACTTCGAGCGGCAGAGCGCCCGCCGGGACGTTCATCACCCACCCGCGCGCGGCCAGGGGCTGGCCGAAGTCGACGGGACGCGACTTGGTGACGACCGCGCCGTGCCCCGGCAACACCTGGGCGGTGGCGTCATCCTGTCGGAGCCGCACTTCTCCGTCGGTCGGGATGGTCACCCGCAGACCCTCATCGCCGTCCCGCCGGATATCCGCACGAGTTCTGGAATAGACGATGCTGTCCGACCAGAAGTCGATCAGCTGATAGCCCGCGTATCGCTGCACGGCCATGGCGCCACGGAACGACGACGGACTGGCGAAACGGCACTGCAAGGTGCCCTGATTACGACCGACGTGCTCAGCCCAGAGATCGGCCGACTCCCGGGGCAGGACCGCGCCGGTATCGACCCGCCCCACGAAATACGGCTCGGCGACCGACACCAGCAACCTCCCAGACCGACGTGCGCGTTTCCGTCAGACCCGTGCACGGATCAGGTCGAGCGCGCAGCGGTCCACACCTAACGTGAGTCCCGATCGTACAGATCACAGACCAGGACACGGGCGTTTCACCGTGTGCGGGAACGTGCGACGCAGATCGGCCCGCCCGCTCACTGCAAGGAATGAGCAACAGTCATGGACCGCAGGCATATTCATCTACAGACTCGGCTGGGGTTGCTGCGCGTCGTCCTGACCGGCAGCGGCGATCCGATCGTGATGTGGCCGAGCCTTCTCATGGACGCCGCCCTCTGGGACGCCCAAGTGGACCATTTGGCCCGGGATTTCCTGACCATCGCGGTCGACCCGCCCGGGCACGGGCGGTCCAGCCGCCTCGAACGACCCTTCACCTTCGGCGAGTGCGCGGCGTGTGTCGTCGACATCCTCGATCAGCTGGAACTACCGAGGACCCATTTCCTCGGGAACTCCTGGGGCGCCATGATCGGCGGCACCTTCGCCGCCACATTCCCTGACCGCGTCGAATCCGCGATCCTGATGAACGGCACGGCGTCATCGGCCCCGCTCGCTCAGCGGGCGCAGTACCGGATGCTCCTGATGGCGGTCCGAATACTCGGCGGGATCCGCCCGCCGCTCACCGGATCGGTGGTCCGGGCATTTCTCGGTCCGACGACCGAACGCACGCGCCCGAAGGTCGTCCGACAGGTTCTCGACGTCGCCCGCCGCAATGATCCGGCGTCGCTCGTGCACGCCGTCCGATCCGTGGTGACCGACCGCCCGGACCAGCGGGAACTCTTCTCCTCGATCACCTGCCCCACGCTGGTCATCGGAGGACGCGAGGACCGTACCTTCCCCGTGCCCGAACTCGAGGTGATGGCCGACGCCATCCCCGGCTCGCGGCTCGTGGTCCTCGACGGAGCCGCGCACCTCGCGGCCGCGGAGGTCCCCGCCGAAGTGAATCGTCTGGTCGGCGCCTTCCTGGCCGACCACGCCGCGACGAGCGGATAGCTCAGCGGAGCTTGAAGATCACCAAGCGTTGGACGATGAAGTTGATGACGGTCGCGGTGCCCTGGGCGACGACGAAGGCAAGCGGCTGGCGCCACCACTCGCCCGGCAGGGTGAAGTAGAGCAGGTTGTTGATGCCCACCTGCACCGCGAAGGTGAGGGCGTAGAGCGCGACGACCGCCAGGAAGCGGGTGCGGCTGGGCGGAGCCTGGAAGGTCCAGCGGCGGTTGATCAGGTAAGCCGTTGTGGTGCCCGCCACGAAGCTGATCGACTTGGCGACGCCGACCGGAAGACCGACCAGGTTCAGCAGCAGGCTGTAGAGCCCGTAGTCGACGACGGCCGAGAACCCGCCGGTGAGGGTGAACCGGATGATCTGTGTCTTGAGGTCGACCTCGGTGCCGCCGGGCTCGTCGACCAGGGGCAACTCGGCCGGAAGCGGCAGTTGGGGTTCGGCTTGCACGCCGACGAGCGTAGCGCCGGACCGGGTGGGGCACTCATTTCGGTTCTAAACCGACGTGTTCGTCACTACCCATGGGTAGAGCGACCGCGTCCCCATCTGCCGTCATACCTGTAGCCTCTATGCCGATGTCCACGAAAGCTCCGACCGCCACCAAGACAACCGGGAACGACAAAGGCGCCGGCGTCGCGAACGACGGCCCGGCCGCGGGCACCGCGTTCACTCTTCCGACGCGCACCCGCACGTTGACCGGGTGGGGTCGCACCGCACCCACCTCCTCCGAAGTCCTCTCGACCAGCGATCCCGAACTGATCGCCAAGGCAGTCGCCATGGTCGCCGAGGACAACGACAGCAAGCCCGCCCACCTGCGGCGCGGCGTGATCGCGCGCGGCCTCGGCCGCTCCTACGGCGACCACGCGCAGAACGCGGGCGGTCTGGTCGTCGACATGACCGCGCTGAACAACATCCACCGGATCGACCGCGACACCCGCATCGTGGACGTGGACGGCGGCGTCAGCCTGGACCAGCTCATGAAGGCCGCGCTGCCGTTCGGCCTCTGGGTCCCGGTGCTCCCGGGCACCCGCCAGGTGACCATCGGCGGCGCGATCGCCTCCGACATCCACGGCAAGAACCACCACAGCGAGGGCAGCTTCGGCAATCACGTGCGCTCGATCGATCTGCTCACCGCCGACGGGCAGGTGCAGCACATCACGCCGAAGCGCAACGCCAAGCTGTTCTGGGCGACCGTCGGCGGCAACGGGCTCACCGGCATCATCCTGCGCGCCACCATCGAGATGGTGCCGACGGAGACGGCCTACTTCCTCAACGACGGCGTGAAGACCACGACCCTCGACGAGACCATCGCCGCGCACAGCGACGGCAGCGAGGCCAACTACACCTATTCGAGCGCCTGGTTCGACGTGATCAGCCCGCTGCCCAAGCTGGGCCGGGCCACGATCACCCGGGGCAGGCTGGCGAAGCTCGACGAGCTGCCCAAGCGGCTGCGCAGCAAGCCGCTGAAGTTCGACGCGCCGCAGCTGATGACCGTCCCGGACATCTTCCCGAACTGGACGATGAACAAGCTGACGCTGATGTCCATCGGCGAGGCCTACTACCGGATGGGCGGCAACTACACCGGCAAGGTGCAGAACCTGACGCAGTTCTACCACCCGCTGGACATGATCGCGGAGTGGAACCGCGGCTACGGCTCCAACGGCTTCCTCCAGTACCAGTTCGTGGTGCCGACCGAGGCGGTCGAGGAGTTCAAGCGGATCATCGTCGACATCCAGGCCTCCGGGCACTACTCGGCGCTGAACGTGTTCAAGCTGTTCGGCCCGGGCAACCAGGCTCCGCTGAGCTTCCCGATGCCGGGCTGGAACATCTGCGTCGACTTCCCGATCAAGCCCGGTCTCAACGAGCTGGTCGGCGAGCTGGACCGGCGCGTGCTGGAGTTCGGCGGGCGGCTGTACACCGCGAAGGACTCGCGGACCACCGCCGAGACCTTCCACAAGATGTATCCCCGGATCGACGAGTGGATCAAGGTCCGCCGTAGCGTCGACCCCACAGGCGTTTTCATGTCCGATATGGCGAGAAGGCTGGAGCTGCAGTGATCAATGCCGTTGGTAACCCGCAGTCGATTCTGCTGCTGGGTGGCACGTCGGAGATCGGCTTGGCAATCTGCGCGGAGTACCTGAAGAAGGGGCCCGCGCGCATCACCCTCGCGGCGCTGCCCGGTGATCCGCTGCGCGAGGGCGCGGTCGCTCAGATGAAGGCCGCGGGCGCGAGCCAGGTCGACGTCATCGACTTCGACGCGCTCGACACCGATGGGCACGCCAAGGTGATCGACGCCGCCTGGGACGCGGGCGACGTGGACGTCGCGATCGTCGCCTTCGCCCTCGACGGCGATCCCGAAGAGCTGTGGCAGAACCAGGCCAAGGCCGTGCGAGTCGCCCAGATCAACTACACCGCCGCGGTCTCCGTCGGCGTGCTGGTCGGCGAGAAGATGAAGGCGCAGGGCTTCGGCCGGATCATCGCGATGTCCTCCGTCGCCGGTGAGCGGGTGCGCCGCTCGAACTTCGTCTACGGATCGACCAAAGCCGGTCTGGACGGCTTCTACCTCGGGCTCGGCGAAGCGCTGCGGCCGCACGGCCCGCGCGTACTGGTGATCCGGCCCGGCATGGTGCGGACCCAGTTCTCCGCGCACGTCAAAGAGGCTCCGCTCACCGTCGACAAGGAAGACGTCGCAGCGCTGGCGGTCGCGGCATCGCAGCGCGGGAAGGAACTGGTCTGGGCGCCGGGAACCTTCCGCTACGTGATGATGGTGCTGCGGCACATCCCGCGCTCGATCTTCCGCAGACTGCCGATCTGATCGGCGACCGAGTTCGGACATCGTGCCCGCGCGATCAGTGATCGCGCGGGCACCTATCGTCTGACGGAGTGACCCTGTGAACCCGGAGGCGCCATGCGAGTAATCCAGTGCGACGAGCGCGGAGCGGTCCGTTGAGCACGGTGACCGCGGCGGACGAAGCGCCGCCGCGTCCCGTCGATCCGGCCCCCGCGCCGGGGCGCGGGTCACTCGTAGCGCGGCAGATCGCCTCCGGCGTCGGCGAGGCCGCGCTCGCCGCGGTGGTCGCCGCCGTGGTGGCCGTCGTCGGGCTCGTCGCGTTCTCGCTGGTGCAGTGGCCCGCGTTCAACTCCTCCAACGTGACGCGTGCGCTGACCACGGTCGGGCAGGTCGGCGCCGCGGTCGTGCTCGCGGTCGCGATCGCGCTGCTGCGGCTGCGCAAGTGGCCCCGGATCGCGAAACTGCTGTCCTGGGTGGGTCTTTCGACGTTCGTCACGTTCACGCTCGGCATGCCGCTGGCGGCGACGAAGCTGTATCTGTTCGGCGTCTCGGTGGATCAGGAGTTCCGCACCGAGTTCCTCACCCGGCTCACCGATTCCGCCGCGCTGCGCGACATGACGTACGCGGATCTGCCGTCGTTCTACCCCGCGGGCTGGTTCTGGATCGGCGGGCGGGTGGCCAGTCTGCTCGGGATGGACGGCTGGGAAGTATTCAAGCCGTACGCGATCACGTTCCTCGCCGTGGCCGCGGTGGTCGCGCTGGTGTTGTGGTCGAAGCTGATCCGCGCGGACTGGGCGGTAGGCGTCGCGGCGGCGAGCACGGCGGTCACCCTGGCCTACGCCGCGCCCGAGGCCTACAGCGCCGTCATCGTGCTGCTGCTGCCGCCCGCGCTGGTGCTCGCCTGGGGGGCGCTGTATCGCCCGCTGGATGACCTGCGATCGACGGAGGAGCATCGCACGGCCGGTGGCTGGGGCGCGGTCGTCGGCACCGGGCTGTTCCTCGGCTGGGCGGCCACGTTCTACACGCTCTACTTCCTCGCGGCGGCCTTCGCGGTGGCCCTGATGGGTCTGGTGGCGGCTTTCCTCGCGGTGCGTGCACAGCGCGCCGACCGTCCGCACCGCGCCCGCGCGGCGACCGGGCCGACCCGTCCCGCGTGGCGCGCGGCGGCGGCGCCGCTGGTGCGGCTCGTGGTGATCGCGGTGATCGCCGGGCTGGTCGCGCTCGTCGTGTGGGCGCCGTACCTGGCGAAGGCGCTGCGCAGCGCGACGGCGAGTTCCGGGACCGCCCAGCACTATCTGCCGGAAGCGGGAGCGGAACTGCCGTTGCCGATGTTCCAGTTCTCCCTGCTCGGGGCGTTGTGTCTGATCGGCATCATCTGGCTGGTGCTGCGCGGCGCGTCGTCGCGACGAGCGCAGGCGCTGGGCATCGGGGTGGCGGCGATCTATCTGTGGGCGCTGCTGTCCATGGCCGCCACCGCGGCGGGCACCACGTTGCTGTCGTTCCGTCTGGAGCCGGTGCTGTTGGTGTTGCTGTCGGTCGCGGGCGCGTTCGGGTTCGTGGAGGGCGCGCGGGCGATCTACCAGGCGTTGAACGAGCCCGCCCGGTTCCGGCTGGTGGCGATCGTCGTCGCGACGATCGGCGCGTTGGCGTTCGCCCAAGACATCCCGCACGTGCTGACTCCGGAGATCACGACTGCCTACACGGACACCGACGGAGACGGAAAGCGAGCCGACCAACGGCCTGTGTCGGCCGTGTCTTTCTATGACGAAGTGGATGCGGCGCTCACCGCGCAGACCGGCCGCCCCCGCTCGGACACGGTGGTACTCACCGCCGACACCAGCTTCCTTTCCTTCTATCCCTACTTCGGCTTCCAGGCGCTCACCTCCCACTACGCCAACCCGCTCGCCGACTTCGCGGGCCGTGCGGCGACCATCGACCGCTGGAGCAAGCTGAAGACGCCGCAGGAGTTGCTCGACGCGCTGGCGGCCAGCCCGTGGCGCGCGCCCGACGCGTTTCTGTTCCGGCGCAGCGGCGACACCTACACGCTGCGGCTGGCCAAGGACGTCTACCCGAACGACCCGAACGTGGCGCGCTATTCGGTGAGCTTCCCCAAGGAACTGTTCGCCGACCCGCGTTTCACCACCACGGACATCGGACCGTTCACGCTGGTCACCGTCCACCGCTGAAATCGCGGCGGTTGAACTCGCGCGCAGTGGATACCCCTCTCGTTTGTCGGTCCACGCACAGCGTGGTTGCGACGGAGCGCGCTGGCGAGGAGTGATGCGCAGGTGACACAGGCACAAGACGTCGAGACCGACCTACCGGCGGAATCGGCGACGGTCGCGATCGCGACGAAAGAGGCGACGGCGACCGGAGTGCTCACCACTCCCGCGCGTACCCGGCGGCTGTCCCGACTTCCGCTCGCCGATCTGCTCGTATGCGCCGGTTACCTGGCGCTGGCCGCGACGGTGCTGTCGGGCCAGTGGCGCGATACCGACAACGGATACCTGATCAAGAGCGGTCAGGACCAGACGATGTGGGAGTGGTTCTTCGCCGTCACCGCGCACTCGGTGGCCGCCCTGCACAACCCGCTCGGCACCGATCTGCAGAATTTCCCGGCCGGGGTGAACATGATGGCCAACACGGCCATGTTCGGTGTCGGCGTGCCGCTGACACCGGTCACCTTGCTTTTCGGGCCGACCGTCACGTTCGTACTCGTGCTCACCCTCGGTCTGGCCGGAACGGCGTTCGCCTGGTATCGCCTGTTCGTCCGCGAGCTCGTCCAGTCCCGGGTCGCGGCGGTGATCGGCGGACTGTTCTGCGGATTCGCGCCCGGAATGATCTCGCACGCCAACGCGCACCCGAATTTCGTCGTACTGCTGTTGCTTCCGATCATCGCGGGCCTGCTGATCCGGATGGCGCGGCGAGCGGCCGCGGCGGAACGGGAACGGCCGGGCGGGCGGGTACGGGATGCCGCCGTTCTCGGACTTCTGGTCGCGACGCAGATCGCGCTCGGCGAGGAACCGCTGTTGATCTTCGCCCTCGCGTTCGGCCTGTTCGGGATCGTGTATTACGCGCATGCTCCGCGCACCGCGCTGCGCGTGACGCGAGCGGTCGCCCCTACTTTCGCGCTGGCCACGGTGATCACGTCGGCACTCGCCGAGATTCCGCTGTGGTGGCAATTCTTCGGCCCGCAGAGCTATCGATCGATCGACCACGGCCCGATGGGCAACGACCTCGAAGCGCTGGTGCAGTTCCCGTCCGAATCGCTGGGCGGCGTGTTCGCGCCCGGCGCGAACGTGGCGATCAACCCGACCGAGCAGAACGCGTACTTCGGCTGGCCGCTGCTGCTGCTGGTCGTGTTCACGGTGGGAATGCTGTGGCGCGAACGCGTGGTGCGGGCCGCGGGCGTGGTGATCGCGGTCTTCGGCCTGCTGTCGCTGGGCGCGGTCGCCACGATCGGAAAACAGCCGACCGGCATCGATATGCCGTGGCGCTGGGCCGAACATGTTCCGCTGTTGAACACCGTGCTGGAGAGCAGGATGAGCATGGCCGCGATCCCGGCCATCGCGGTGGTGCTCGCGCTGGCCAGCGACCGCGCGGTGGGGACATGGACGCAATCGGCGGTGGACTGGAAGCCGCTGGCCTGGTTCGCGGCGCTCACCGGTGCGCTGCTGCCGCTGATTCCGACCATCCTGCCGGTGGTCGAGCGACCGCCGACACCGGACTTCTTCGCCGACGGCGCCGTCCGCCGCTACGTCGGCGACGGATCGGTGGTCCTGGTGCCGCCGCCCCGGCCACCCGACGCACGGGCGCTACGTTGGCAGGCCGACGCCGGTTTCACCTTCCCGCTGGCGGGCGGCTACTTCGTCGGCCCGACCGGTACCGGCAAGAAAGGCATCTACGGTCCCGAGGCCCGTCCGACCACCGCTCTGCTGGTCCAGGCGCAGGACACCGGAGTGGTGCCGCCGATCGACGCGGGCGTGCGTACCCGTGCGCTGGAGGACCTGCGGTTCTGGCAAGCCGACGTCTTGGTGCTGCCCGCGACGAAGAACGGCGAGGTGTTGCGGGAGACCGTGACCCAGCTGCTCGGATTCACGCCGACGCGGGTCGAGGACGTCTGGCTGTGGGACGTTCATACGCTGCGCGCGTCGGGGGCAGTCGGCATCACACCGGGCGGTAGCTAGCATCAACCACCGTGCGACCGGACCGATCTTCTCCAGCGTTCACCCGTATCCGCTTGATCGCCCTCCTCTCCGGGCTTCTCGGATTCCTGCTGGCCTTGCTGACCCCGCTGCTGCCGGTGCGGCAGGATCGGGCGAGCCTGGACTGGCCCGAGTCCGGCGCCGGGAGCGTGGCGGCGCCGCTGGTGTCCTACGAGCCGCTGCGGTTCAGTGCGACGCTGCCCTGCTCGCTGACAGGCGAGCTGGGATCGGGCGGCACGCTGCTGTCCACCGCCCCCGTGGCCTCCGGGCGGGCGGCGACCAAGGGCCTGGTGGTCTCGGTCGCCGACGGCGTCCTCTCGGTAGTGCAACGCGACATCCCGCTGTTGTCCGCGCCGCTGGCCGAGGTCGGGTCCTGCGCGACGCTCCGCGTGGAGTCGACCGCCGCCGCGACGACCGCTGAACTCACCGGCGTCACACGGCAGGACGGCACGCCGTTCCGGTCCACGGTCGGCCGGGACATCCGGCCGCAGCTGGTGGGCGTGTTCACCGATCTGAAGGCCGATCGGCTCGCCGGAGCGCAGGTGCACGCGGACATCGACTCGCGTTTCTCCTCCACGCCGACGCCGCTGAAGCTGGCCGCCATGATCGCCGCCGCCGTGTTCACGCTGATCGCACTCGTCGCACTGCATCTGCTGGACACCGCCGACGGGCGCCGACCGCGCCGGTTCCTGCCCGCGCACTGGTGGCGGGTCACCCCCGCGGACGGCGTCGTGCTGGGCACGCTGGCGCTGTGGCACGTCATCGGGGCGAACACCTCCGACGACGGCTACATCCTGAACATGGCGCGCGTCTCCGGGCACGCGGGCTACATGGCGAACTACTACCGGTGGTTCGCGGTCCCCGAGGCCCCGTTCGGGTGGTCGTACGAGGTGCTGGCGTGGATGTCGCGGGTCTCCGACGCCAGCCTCTGGATGCGACTGCCCACGCTGCTGGCGGGCGTGATCTGCTGGCTGGTGATCAGCCGCGAGGTGCTGCCGCGCCTGGGCGCGCGGGTGCGCAGCAACAAAGTGGCGCTGTGGACGGCGGGCCTGGTCTTCCTCGCGTTCTGGCTGCCCTACGACAACGGCCTGCGCCCCGAACCGCTGATCGCGGCGGGCGCGCTGCTCACCTGGTGCTCGATCGAGCGCGCCATCGCGACCGGACGGCTGCTGCCCGCCGCGGTGGCCGTCCTGATCGCCGCGTTCTCCCTCGCGGCGGGCCCCACCGGACTGATCTGCATCGCGGCGCTGATCGCCGGTTCACGGCCGGTGCTGCTGATCATCATCAAGCGCGCTCGCGGCGCCGTCCCGGCCCGGACCGGGCCCGACGCCGACGCGGCCGCCGCCGGTTCCGCCGAAGCCGCGGCCGCGGTGAACGCCCCCGCGAAGGTGCGCGAGCCGTCCCGGGCGGGCGCGGTGTTCCGGTTCGCCGCGCTGGTCGCCCCCGGCCTCGCCGCGGGCACGCTGGTGCTGGTGGTGATCTTCGCCGACCAGACCTTGGCGACGGTGCTGGAAGCCACCCGGGTGCGCACGATCGTCGGCCCGAACGTCGCGTGGTTCGACGAGCGCACCCGCTGGGACTCGTTGCTCATGCTCTCGCCGGACGGTTCGCTGGCGCGGCGGTTCGGCGTGCTGGTGATGCTGCTGTGCCTGCTCGTGTGCGTACTGCAAGTACTGCGTAAGGGCCGGATTCCGGGCACCTCGCGCGGCCCCTCGGTGCGCATTCTCGGCATCGTGTTCGCATCGCTGTTCCTGATGATGTTCACCCCCACCAAGTGGACGCACCACTTCGGCGTGTACGCCGGACTGGCCGGATCGCTGGCCGCGCTCGCGGCGGTCGCGGTGGGCACCACCGGTATTCGCTCGCCGCGCAACCGCGCGCTGTTCGCCGCCGCCGTGCTCTTCCTGCTCGCCGTGACCTTCACCGGCTCGAACGGGTGGTGGTACGTGTCCAGCTACGGTGTTCCGTGGTGGGACAAGGCGCCGTTGATCGCGGGCAAGGGGCTGTCCACGTTGTTCCTCGGGCTCAGTGTCCTCGCGCTGCTGGTCGCGATATGGCAGCACTACCGCGAGCCGTACCGGCGTGCGAGGGCCGGAGCGCCACGTCGATTCGACCGGTGGGCCTCCGCGCCGCTGACCGTGGCCGCCGCGCTGCTGGTGATCTTCGAGGTCGCCTCGCTCGCCAAAGCCGCGGCCACGCAGTACCCCGCGTACTCGATCACCAAGTCGAACGTGCAATCGGTCGGCGGGGATTCGTGCGCGCTGGCGAACGAAGTGCTCGTCGAGACCGACACCGCCGATTCGCTGCTGCGGCCCTTCACCGGTTCGCCCGCGGACGGCTTGGCCGCGCAGAACAAGGGATTCACCCCGAACGGGGTGGCGCGTGACCTCACCGCGGACGCGGAGGAGACGGTCACCGGCGGCGCGAACTCCGTGGACAAGGATTCGGAGAACAAGACCACCAACACCACCGGTGCGGGCACCGGCGGCGGCACCACCGAGCAGGCGGGCATCAACGGCAGCACCGTCGCGCTGCCGTTCGGTCTCGACCCGGCGAGAACCCCGGTGCTGGGTAGCTACCAGGAGGGCGAGCAACAGCAGGCGAAGCTGACCACCCAGTGGTACCGGCTCGACCTGACCGACAGCATGCGCAACGACCCCGCCTACCAGGTGCTCGCGATCACCGCGGCGGGCCGGATCCGCTCCGTGGACGCCGACGGTGTGCTCACCTACGGACAGGAACTGCACCTGGAGTACGGCGTCCGTGGCGCGGACGGCGAGGTGCGCACGCTCGGCTCGATCGATCCACTGGACATCGGCCCCGCGCCGTCCTGGCGCAACCTGCGGGTGCCGCTGGACCGGCTGCCTGCGGAAGTGAACGCGGTGCGGCTGGTCGCGATCGACAACGACATCACGCCCAAGCAGTGGCTGGCCGTCACCCCGCCCCGGCTGCCCAAGCTGGCCACGCTCAATTCCGTGGTCGGATCGCAGGCTCCCGTGTTACTCGACTGGCACGTCGGCCTCGCCTTCCCGTGCCAGCGGCCGTTCGACCACAAGGACGGCGTGGGCGAGATTCCGCAGTGGCGCATTCTGCCCGACCGGGTCGGCTCCGACGCCTCGAACGCCTGGCAAGACGACATCGGCGGTGGCCCACTCGGCTGGACCGGCCTGCTGCTGAAATCCCAAACCGTCCCCGCATACCTCGACCGCGACTGGGCTCGCGACTGGGGCTCCCTCGAACGCTTCACCCCCTACGACCCCACCGCCATTCCTGCCCCCATCACCACCACAACCCGAACCCGCACCGGCCTCTCCACCGACGACCCCATCCGCATCCGCTGACTCCGCGAGTGGCACATGGTGCAGCGGGCTTCTCGCGATTCGCCGCAGCCGTGTGCCACTCGTGGAGGGTGTCACGGGGTGAGGACGATGCGGCCGCGTAGGCCGCCGAGCGATAGGCGGGATTGGGCTTCTCGGGCGGCGGTGAGGGGGTGGGTCGCCGCTACGCGGAGGGTTAGTTTCAATGCCGCTCACATAGGCTGGTCGGGCTGGTGTCAACTGGTGTTGATGGTGACGTCGATCTCAATCTTGTAGGTGTTTCGGTCGATGTCGCCC